>DATEZN010000083.1:0-2484 GCA_035255545.1 Nitrosotalea sp.
GGATAAACCAAGATTCAGTAGAATCTCATGCAAATTTTTGTCAAAAACATGATCTTCCCTTCAAGATCCTTTCAGATACAAACAAGAAGGTAGCCGCAACATACCAGGCAAGAGGCATCCTTGGCGCATATACAAAAAGGATAACATATCTCATTGGGCTTGACGGAAAAATTGAAAATATCATAGAAAGAATGGGTGCTTCAAACCACATAGAATTTGTACAAAGCCTTGCAGACTCTCAAGCCTACAATTAATAAAAAAAAGACAATAACAGTGTCTAAAATTTCTTACATCGGGGTACAAACCCAATTTTTTGTAACAAGGATACATGCAAATAGACAATCGACCAAAATCAAATGAATTTTACACGGAATGTATGACATACTTTGAAGCATTAAGAAAGACTGGAAAACAAGACTATGGTTTTGAGGACGAGTTTTTCTACACCATGCCTGCAATGTCAGAAAAAATTGTAAGCGAACAGTAACGATATTCAAAAACCAAGACAGGTACGGTTTCAGTTATATATTCAGTATAGGGATCTCTCGTTGCAGAGGTACCGAAGCCCGGTCAACCGAGAGGGACTCAAGATCTTTCGTAAGACATCCCTTCCCTTAGGGGTTCGTGGGTTCAAATCCCACCCTCTGCATTTTTCTTATCTTTTTCTCTTTTCTTTGTCTTTGTTTACGATTTGGTTCATCGTATCCTCGATGATTTTCACCCATAGCAATCAATACTAGTGTTTATTAGAAAATTTTTCTATTATCAGATATAGAAAATGAAAACCAAATCAAGTGACAACATACCAGGCCCAAAAGCCATGCGTGTTATTAACACCATGAAAAAACATGCCTATGATTCTACATTTGTCTATTCTCTAGTTGTTTCGCATGGACACAATTGCATCATAGAAGACATTGACGGTAACAAGTATCTTGATTTTACATCAAACATAGGTGCATGTCCGTTGGGCTATTCACATCCGGACATCATAGAAACACTGGAACGATATTCATCAAATGGAACATACAAGATAGCAGGTCAGGATTTTTACTGTCAGGAACATGCTGATCTTGCAGAAAACATTTCAACCATTTTACCATCAGGTTTTAAGACATTTTTCATAAACAGCGGTGCAGAGGCAGTAGAAAATGCAATAAAAATAGCATACAAGAAGATGGGTCCACTTCCTGGAATTTCTTGTACCGGTGCATTCCATGGAAGAACATTAGGTGCACTAAGTTTCACATTTAGTAGACCAGTTCAGAAACACAACTTTCCAGAACTTCCATCAAAGAGAATCAAGTTTTGTACAAGTGACAACGATCCAGAACTTGATGCTACCGAAAAAATTCTAAAAGAAAACAAAGTTGCATTCATCTTGACTGAGATAATCCAGGGAGAAGGAGGATACAATGTCGCAAGCAAGAAATTTATTTCAAACTTGAGAAAATTTGCGACAAAATATGGAGTTCCTCTCATCTTAGACGAGGTCCAGTCCGGAATAGGACACACTGGCAAGTGGTGGGCCTTTGAACATTATGGAATCAAGCCAGACATAATGAGTACCGCAAAGGCATTACAGGTAGGTGCAACAGCTTTTAGCAAAAAATTTGATCCAGGACAGAGATCAGTGTTATCAAGCACATGGGGCGGCGGAAACAGGATAGACATGGCAGTTGGTTCCAAAGTAATTCAAGTGATAAAACGAGACAAGCTGCTAGAAAATGCAACAAAGATGGGCCACATTCTCAAAGGCGGCTTGATGGAAATGGTAGGAAAGAAAGGAGTGACTGATGTTAGAGGACTAGGCCTAATGGTTGGCATAGAATTTGACTCGGCCATTCATCGTGATAAAAAACTTGCAGAATTATTCAAACAAGGTTTGATGACTCTGGGTGCAGGTCAAAAATCAATGAGAATTATACCACCATTGATAATTACAAAAGAGCAAATTCATGAAGGTCTTGACATCATGCACAAAGTTTTGATGAGAACCTAGTATGCATCATACTTGTCACCCATTTCAAGCGATGCTATCTTTAGTTTGAGCACTTCGTTTGCACCCTCATAGATTACAATCGCTCTAGAATCAAGAAAATGTCTTGCAACTCGACTTGTTTTTTGATACCCATAGTAACCAAATACTTGAACTGCTCTGTTTGCACAGTCAAAGGCTGCGTTTGTAGCATGCAGTTTGGCAATAGCTGCAAGTCTGTCTGCCTTGTTACGCAATGCAGAATATTCCTTGTTCTCCCTGTTGAGAACATCCATCCAATTTGCATCATTTTCCTTGAGGTTTTCAACATAATCATGAAGTTTTTGTCTTGCCATGCCTGCTCGATATACTAACCATCGCGAACTTTCAATATTTACAATCATTGTAGCGAGATGTTCTTGAATGAGTTGTTTTTTTGCAAGAACAGAACCATGTTGTTCTCTTTTTTGAGAATACCTAATTGATTCATCAAGACAGTCTTTCAT
>DATEZN010000084.1:0-6429 GCA_035255545.1 Nitrosotalea sp.
CTGATTGACTAGGATAGCCAGGCGATGAAGAAGAGTTAGAGAAATGACTCGATGATTGTTAATTCAGTGACTCTGAGTTCTGGCAATATCTATTTATGGAAACACTCTTGTCCTAGATTAAAATGAAATTTGAAAAACGAGAACTTCTCTTGATTGTAGGCGTTTTGTTTGTGATGATTGGGACAATGTCAGTTCTTGCACCTGCTTATGCTCTAATAATTGCAGTCTTGTTATATTTTGCAATTAGGGTATTTGTTGGAAGGAGAAAAAGACAGATTCAAAGAGAAATTGGCCAAGGTATCTGTGTAACATGTGGACAAAAAATAGTGGATAACAAGTGTCCAAAATGCGATTCTACATAGAAAATTATCATCTAATTTTGGTATAAATTCTGAGTATTCCTTATAATACTTGAACGAGTCTTTTGTTTATGCAAATTCAGGCATATCTGGCTTTAACAACAAGCTCAACTTTTGTACCATCTATACCTAAAATTCCGAAAGTTGACTTGAAATGGTATAACAGATGAAATACTCTAGCTCCAGCCTTGTCGTAGGAATTGTTCTCTTACTTGTTATTGGCCAAAGTTATACTGCATATGGACAAACTCCTACAATTGCAAACCATGTTGTAATAAACGAAATAGAGGTAAACCCAGCTATCGATTATACCAAGTCTCCAGCTCAATGGGTTGAGCTGTATAATCCTACAAGTTCAGCTGTAAATATTGGAGGGTGGACTATTGGGGCAACAACTGGACTAAAACAAGTCTATACAATATCTGCAGGTACTACAATTGCAAGTCAACAGTTTATCATATATCACTATGTTCCACTTTGGTTTCCACAGGCAGGTGCTGTAATCCAATTAACAAGTTCAACTGGTACTGTAATTGATCAAACACCTCCACTTTCAGATACACAAAGTGATGGAAATACATGGCAGAGAATGTATGACGGTCTTAGTACTGGCTCTACAAGTGACTGGATATTCACTACTGGAACTCCAGGATTTTCAAATGGAAAACCACCGACAACTAGTACATCAAATCAGATAACCATGACCATGTCAACTGACAAATCAAGCTATACTTTTGGAGACTTTGTAAACATTAGTGGTAGCGTATCACAAGTTGCCATGAATTCTGCAGTATCTTCTATTCCTCAAACTGTTAGCGTTGTCTTGTCTGGTCCACAGGGATACAAACAAACATTTTCATTATATCCTAGTACTGCTCTCAAGTTTTCCCAGTCTGTAAAGACTGATCAAGTACTGGGATTCACTGAAGGAACGTACACTGTTTCTGCATCATACGCTGGTGTGCAAACATCAACAACATTTACATTAAATTCCGCAGCATTTATTCCGCCAACACAAGCCGCTCCTACAACACTTACTATCTCTACTGATCATTCCAATTACACAACTTCCCAGCCTATTGTATTGCAAGGAATGGTTTCAACTGTAATTCCACTCACTCCGGTCCAGTACAAGGTCTTTGATCCAACAAATGTCCTGATATACCAAGGAAACCTATTTCCTGATTCCACTGGAAAAATAACATCTGTAAATCCATATCAGAGCAGCACCGGTAGCTCTGGAATACTAGTCAATGGTGTAAATCCAATTTATGGCATATATCGTGTGTCTGCAACTTATGGTGGAATATCTGCCACTACAACTTTCATACTTGTTCCTGCTCAACAACAAGCAAGCCAGATAATAGTATCAACTGACAAACAAGTGTATGGCCCTGGTGCAACAGTCACAATATCTGGAAGCACATTACTTCAAGGATTACAAAATGTTGGACTAAACCCAAATCTGCAAATAATCCAGACTGGTGCTGCTACCAGTGGAACCACTAGTGGTTCTGGCATCTCAAATGCTGTAAATCTCAATACCCAAGTCAACCTCAAATCTGATAATACATTTTCATACCAGTTTCCACTTTCTGGAACATCAAGCAGCCTGGGAAGTTATAGAGTGATTGTTTCAATTCCACAAGGTACTGCAGAATCTGACTTTGTGGTAGTGCAAGATCCATCTACATACAATGGTACCACATCATCTGCTCCACTTACCATTGCTACAGACAAGAATCTGTATGCTATAGGAGATTCAATAACTGTATTTGGCCAAATCCTTCATCCTATACAACTCTCCACTCAAAATTCCGGACTTGGTGTAAGCATTCAGGTATTGAATTCAACAGGGATGCCAATAACATCTGCTGGTAATTTACATGCAAATATCTCGACATTTACAGGCAACCAAACCGCACCTACTGCACAGGCAAACGCCTTGTCATATTCTGTATTTCCAAGTGCTAATGGTAATTATCAAGTGCAACAAATTATTCAAACCGGAGTATATGCACCGGGAACCTATATGCTCAAAGCAACTTACATGAGTCTGACTGCCACTACAACATTTACAGTATATGACCCGCTTGCAACAGGTTCTCAGAGTGGAATTGCTGCAAGCACTGACAAAAAAGTATATGGCGTTGGAGACTTGGTCCAGTTGACTGGAAACATTTCTGCTCAAACAACTGCTTCATCTTTTACAATAACATTGACAAAACCTGATGGAGAACAAATATCATCACCATTACCAATCACAAATGGCCACTTTTCATGGAGTTGGATAGTATCAAGCACTGCAGTTCAAGGCGCACAGATACTTACTGACAGGTCGTCTTCTCCAGTGTCTGATCCAACAATTAACGTCTATGGAATATACCACATACAGATAACATCAGTCAATGCAAACTCTGACTTGTATTTCCAAGTGTCCCAGAATCCGCAACCAAACCAAGACATTGCTCCACTTGTAGTAATGACTGACAAGACAAACTATACTTCAACAGATGTAGCAAAGATCTGGGGAGAAGTAGTTCAAACACAAAATGCTGCAACTGAAGGTACAAACACTGGAGTTCAAATATCGATTTACTCTAGTATGGGACAAGAAATTTACCGCGGTACTGCAAATGTCAATCAAGGTGGTCAATACTATGCCACGGTACCATTCCACATTGGAGTCTGGAATGCTGGAGTCTACAAGTTGTATGTTCAATATCTTACTAATACAATAATCTCGTCATTTACTGTCTCTGACCCGTTTGAATCAGCAACTTCAACTGGCGGATTACAAGTGTACATGACTACTGATTCTGACAAGTATCTTCCAGGACAAACTGTACTTGTTACTGGAAGGACAAGCAGCATAATTTCACTCAACAATTTGGATCTCTCATTTGGTATTGCAAATGATACCACAATCAGTGAAGGTCAAGTCATATCAAATTCAGGAAATGTGATACCAACAGTTACTGTACCATTTGATCAATTTGGATCCTTTAATTATAATTATAAAATTCCAAGCAATGCACCACTTGGAAATTATACCATAATTGCACAGGTTCCATTTGGGACATACAATGCATACTTTAGTGTGGTAAACCAATTACCTGTCAATGTTATTCCAATCATAAATGAAACCCAGACAACACCTGTAACTGGAACAAACCACACTGTAACCACCAACTCTACACAAACTACCACTTCTCCACCAACAGTTGCTCCGTTTACTATAGGGCCAATACAAAAACCATCAAAGACTGCTAACACATTTGTTGCAAAAGCAAACCAGATTTCACAATCTGTTGTTCCGATAAATCTTGGCTCACAACCTAGTGGAAATGCAACATACTATCCACGTGAACTTGATGGCCTTTTACTGGTAAATCCAAGTGACGTAAATTCAGTTAGCCTCAAGGTGAGTGCACAAGATGGAACGTGTATCATTGGCCAAGATTCTGGCTGCAAAGTATCTGGGTCTACTGTACAAGCAGGCGGGGTATACCAGTCTGTAACAGTTGATGGCATGGGATATCTTGTAGGATACTCTGGAACTGGAGGGAGACTGGCACAGTTTAGTGTCATACCTGCACATACTGGAGACGTGATTCCAGATGGACAATGGGGTGTTCAAATAATCAAAAAAGACCAAGTGACTAAATTCTATTATCAAGTCACTTATACAACCAAATAATTTTTTCAAATCTCAAACAATTTATTGTTGACAGATTTTTGTATTTTTGATGCAAATCCAAGTGCTAATGTTTGAGCAGGACGATCCGTCAAAGTGTACTGCTGCCAAACTTGTAAAATTTGGAATTGCAAAACGTATCAAGCACTTGAGCGGAAAAGACATGATTTTAAATCCTTTTGCAAAAGAATTTGTTTTAAAAACTGACAGAGATCTTACAAAATCACTTACTGCAATTGACTGTTCGTGGGAGCTTGCACAAAACATGTTCCTCAAAAAATTTGTAGGACTATCAAGAAAACTTCCACCGCTTTTAGCCGGAAATCCTGTGAACTATTCCAAAGTTGGCAAGCTTACAACAGCTGAAGCAATAGCAGGTGCCCTATATGTAATGGATTACAAAGACATGGCAGATTCTGTACTTGGCAAGTTCAAGTGGGGCCATACATTTTTTGACCTGAATCAATACTTGTTGCAGGATTATCTTGATGCAAAAACAACAGAAGATGTTATAACAATATCACAAGAGTATGGTCTTGAAGTCTAAGGGATACTTAGACTTTGGATGAAAAATAATCTTCAGGTGAAGTGACTTTCTTTGCTGGCCTAAATCTGTAGAGGCTGCGATAAATCTTGTAAATTACCCTGTTCTCCTTCAATCTTGGAGCGATTAATTGCCAAAAGTATCTTGCCTTGATACTTGCAAACCTTGAATCCCTTACAACAAAGACGCTGTATGCTGATTTTTCTACAATCTCCATTGTTCTTGGACTAAATGCCTGTTCTGATTGGTTTCCTGCGCCTACAATTACAATCTCTGGATCCTTGTTCAGATTCTCAAGCAAGTCCTTTGTTATCTCTGAACTTGTTGGATATACTCTTTCGACAGGTACCTTTTTCAAATCAAGGTCAAACATTTTTTCATTTATCCTGCTCAGAATGTCTCTTTCTTCCTCTGGTGATTCTACTACACCACGTATGATTCGTATCTTGCTTCCAATTACGTTTGCAAACGCATGTGCAATCTCGATTCCAAGGTCTGAATGTCTGCCCTTGTCATATGATACTACAATATTTGATAATTCAGTTTCAAATTCTTTTTTGATGCTCACTCCTAGTATGTCACATGTTGCAAGCGAGAGAAGCTTTCTGTTGTTTTTAAGATCAAAAAAGTCCATTATCAAGAGGTTGATTCCTTGTTCTTCTGTTGTTGCAAGAATTGCCTCTGTGTTGTCATGTGATAGTCTAACAAGATATCTGTGGTCTGAAAAACCCGGCGTATTTTTCAAGTCGTCAAATGATTTCATGATTGGTTCTGCAAACCTGTGGCCCATTGAAAGCGGAATCTGGAGAGGGATTGTTGCCACATTCAAAAGTGAGATCTCTCCATCTTTGTCCTTTGCAATTGCAGATGCAATGGTGATTAGCTTTTCAATTGTCTTTTTATTAAAAACCACCATGATTCTGTAACTCTTTCTTTCTGAGGGACCAATGTTTGCAACAAGTGGTGCATAGTGTTCTATCTCTTTTTTTGATATGTACAACTTGTAGACTGAAAATCCAATCAATATCCAAATTATTGCAATCACCCAGCTAAGTGGATTGTATATGAGCAAAAATATTGCAAGTCCTGCCTTGCAGATTATTCCAATTATTGGCATGAGGGGAAACAGTGGAATCTTGAATCCGTAATCAAGCTTGTGACCATATAATCTTCTTATGTTAATTCCAGCCCAGTTTACCTGCGTGAATAAAAACAAAAACATGACACCTGCTACAAGTGCAATTTGTTCTAGTGGCAACCATGATGCCATTATTATCATGATGACACCTGATGCAATTATTGCAAAGTGCGGTGTATGATATTTTTTGTGAATGGAACTGAAAATGTATGGTAAATTGTACTGTCTTCCCATTGCAAATGATACTCTGCTTGACGAAAATGTTGTAGCACTAAGTGCTGCAATACTTGACACCAGTCCTCCAACGAAAACAAGCGTTGTTCCATATGGAATTAGGTATCCTGCAGCTTTTGCAATTCCAACATCTTGATTGTCGCCGATGAACTGCCAAACTTCCTTTCCAACTTTTGATGAATCAATTCCTCCAAGAAATACAAATGTAAACACGATGTAGAGTACAGTTACTACTCCTAGTGTGATGAAGATGGCCTTTGGAATATTCTTTTTTGGATTTTTTACCTCTTCGCCTGCTTGGACAATTATTTCATATCCTTCAAATGCGATAAATGTAATTCCCATTGCCAAAATGAATCCAGTCATTCCATTTGGAACAAAGTGCTTAAAGTTTACTGCCCAGTTGTGATTTACAAAACTCATTGCATAAACGCCCGAAGATATGAGAATGATGATT
>DATEZN010000085.1:0-4472 GCA_035255545.1 Nitrosotalea sp.
TGATTTCATGAACGAAGTAATGGAGTCATGTATGCTTATGATGGAAGACAAGAAGATAGAGTTTGTAAATTCTACTAGTGTGAAAAAATCTGTTACAAGTGACAAAACCCGATTAAATGAGATTTTTTACAATTTGATACAAAACGCAGTTGATTTTGTGCCTACAACTGGGGGGAAAATTGAGATTAAAGCAAAAGAAGAGGGAGATTCTATCCTATTTTATGTAAAAGATAATGGGTCTGGAATATTAGAAAAAAGAAAAGACCAGGTCTTCAAAAAATTCTATCAAGTAGATATTTCTTTTAAGAGAAAATATGGAGGAAGCGGATTTGGATTGGTAATATGTAAAGGAATAGTTGAAAATCTAGGTGGAAAAATATGGTTTGAAAGCAAGGAAGGAGAAGGTACTGTATTTTATTTCTCTATTCCTAAATGATATACTCTTGAAAAACATCAAGCTTCGAACGGGATTCGATCCCGCGACCTTTACCTTACCAAGGTAACGCTCTACCAGGCTGAGCTATCGAAGCATAACAAGCTCGCTCTTCTGAATCCTTATTAATCTTACTTGGGTCCCGGAAATTTTTTTCATAAAACGTTTAATTTCTCCGACATCTCGCTAATAAAACGCAGGAGTCGCCGAGCCTGGCCAAAGAAGGTTTAATGGCCTTTGGACGCGCGGGACTTAAGATCATACAAATGGGTGATCCCGTCTCTTAGGGGTTCGTGGGTTCAAATCCCACCTCCTGCACCTTTTATCTTTGGTGCTTTATTCCTCTAGCATTTAGAACTTCATAAATTTCTGGAAGAGAAAATACAAATCCGACATGGACACAATTTTTCTCTTCACATAACAAACAGTAAAGTTCGTTGTTCTGAACAGCTACCTCTGCAATTCTGTTCTTGATGTTATCTTTCACAACAACTCTGTCATCGTCAACAGATATCTTTTCAAGTTTTGGAGCATATCTTGCAAAGGTATCATCTTTTTGCATGAGATCTTCCATCATGTATGTAATGTATCCTGCAAAACTGTTAACACCCTTCATTGCAAGTTCGTGTTTACTCTTCTTGTAAGTATCGTGGAATCTGTTGTATACTTCCTCTGAAATTGTTATTGATTTGAAACCTGCTTTTGGCATATTACTTACCTATACCGTACTTTAAAGTACAGATATTTAACACTTTTGGATATAAACATACGACTAAAAGTTGACTCCATATCAACTGGTAAAACTACAAGAAAATCAAAATGTTTCAAAGTTATATCTGGATTGAAAACTCGAAAAAATCTTTTTGTTCAAATTCTGAACTATGAGATCTGAAAAAATCATGATCAATCTTTTAAGTATTTAGTATGAATTCTGCGTTTTTCTTATTTACTTTTTTAGCTATTGTATTGATAGTGCGCTAGTAGTATACCACATACCTTGCTCACATAACTTGGACCAACCAGACCATACCAAAGTACCGGTCAGCAAGGACCTCATCTTGGTCCTTGTTGATTTTATTAATGCTATATACCAGAAAACTACACAAGGCTTGTGGCACGAGAATATAGTGCAGATAAAATCCGTGAAAAATTGATTGACGCTCTTCGTCCAGCAAAAACTGGTCTGACAGGAATTGAAATTGCTGAAAAACTAGGAATTAACCGTGTAACCATATCAAAATACCTGAAAATCTTTGCTGGGGAGGGCCTGATAAAACAAAAAAATATGGGCAGTGTCAACTTGTGGTTCATTGAGGACGGTGTAGATAAACTCAGTTTTCCAGCAGACTTTTTTCAAGTTCAAAAAAAGTATCTGGAATACGTCATGTCAGGGTCAACTAGAGAAGCTCATACTTTACTTCGAACTGCACTCCATTCTGGAGCAGCTCCTGCAAAGATAGTAGGTGAGGTGATAATACCTGTAATTGAGGCAGTTGAGAGTTCCTATAATGATGGGAAAATGGGGAGATCTGAGAAAAACTCACTTGACGAGATAATCTCAACTTCGATTTCTATGATTGGCCTTTTAGACGAAGAAGTAAACCCAAAAAAGAATGTCGTTATTTTGGCTACTGATTATCATAATGCACTTCTTGCTCAAGCTGCTTCTGCTGTACTTCGTACTGAGAAATGGAGAGTTTCGTTGCTTGGAGACATGTCTTCTGCCATAGATGTAATGTTTGATATAGACTTGCAGAGATTTCTCAATAAAATATGGCCTAAACGTGAAGGCATAATGATTATCATAATATTTTCCTCAAAAGAAGGTGAAATCAAATTCTTTTCAAGAGCAGTTGACACAAGTACAGAAAAATTTGGAAAGAATCTTCGTCTAGCACTGTGTACAACAATCGTGAAAAAAGCCAGGACTAGCGTAGATTTTGTATCTGATGATGTAGAAATTTTGTTACAATGGTGTCAAACTGTGTTTGAAAGTTACCAAAATCAGTGATGAATTATTTCTAAAATCTTAAAGGGAAGCTTAGAAAAATCAATATCCTTTTCAACTGAAATCAAAAGAATATTCTCACTTACTGGAAAACTCATGATGATCAACATATCTCTATATGACATGGCAAATTTTACTGGACCTAAAACCTTGTCAAATTCCTTTCGCATTTTTGCTCTCAAAACTAGCTCCATGTACAACATTTCATCATCTCGAGAATCTTCCAAAGACTTGAAACCGGGTTTCATTCCTCCTGCAACAAGTCTGCCGTTTTCGTTAATGAGTCCTGCAAATCTTATTCGCGAGTCTAAATCTAAAACTTGTTTACAAAGTTCGTCTTTGTCCATGCTACTTTCCTTCCATGTCTGCAAGATATACTGGTAGCTTAAATCTTGACAACAAAAGTGTAACAAGTTCTTCCTATTTATCGAGATCTATCACTGTTTAGTTGAAAACAATGGGCCGAATGGGATTTGAACCCACGACCTTTCGATATCTGAATAATTTTATCAGTCGAACGCTCCAGCCAAGCTGAGCTATCGGCCCGAAATTTTTTTTACCGACTGCCATTTAAGTCTGCTGGCTTTTCCACTTGATGGAACAGCCCATGGATGGGTCAAAATCCTTTTCTATCTTCTTTTCAGAAAGAACCTTTTCTATGTTTGATATCATTGTCTTCTCTGTAGGTTTATCCTCTGGTTTCATTGCATTATCAATTCTTCCGTGGAAAACTAATTTTCCTTCACTGTCAAAAAGAAATGGATCTGGAGTACATACGGCACCGTATTTTTTTGCAATTTCCTGAGTTTCATCAACCAAATAAGTAAATTTGAAACCTTTTTCTTTTGCAAATGTCTTCATGCTGTCAAAACTATCGTCTGGATATTTTATTGCGTCATTACTGTTTATTCCTATCATGGCAATTTTCCCATTGAACTTTTCATAGATTTCGTTCATTGCATCTACTTTGGCCTGGACATATGGACAATGATTGCACATGAAAATTATCAATTTTGCTTTATAGCCTTTGTATTCTGAAAGAGAATGTTTCTTATCATCAATTCCTAATAGATCAAAGTCTGGAGCTTTGTCTCCTGTTTTTAGGACAATTTCTGACTCTAGTAATACCATGAATATTTCAGAGAATAATATCCATAAAATCTTTGCCACCTAAAGGCAACAATTAAAATCTATGCGGGTTCCAATTTCTGTAATGGGCTGGTAGTTCAGCGGTAGAATACTCGCCTTGCACGCGAGGGGTCAGGGGTTCAAATCCCCTCCAGTCCACTCCTACTGTTAGTTCAAACAGGTCGCTTTCCGAGTTCATTTTTCTCAATTACTGTGTCTTACTACAAATATTCATGGTCCACAAGATAATTTCTTTGACTTGATCAAAAATGGAATTACAATATAAAATAATAAAATAAAAATAAAAAGAGACTTTTGGAACTATTGTGTTCCAGAAGGAGCGGTGCTGTTACCTGGAGCATGTTTACCCCATTGGCCTCCACCGTGTTTGAAACCACCTTTCTTCATGGAACCATGTCCCATCATTCCAAAGCCGCCAAACTTGATGGCGTGACCTTGTGATTGATGCAATATTGTTCCATTTCCTGGGTCTACAATTACAGAGTAGGAGAGATTCTTGCTGTCAACTACTCTAAAGCTGTATACAAGAAAGCCTTGCATTCCAATTAGGTTTCCACTGACAACTTTACCACCGGTAATTCCTGGTGCTGTTGCTGCTGTGTTTGCAGCTACTGCAAAGTTGACTGTAACCTTTGTGAGGCTCTCGTTATCCAATGGTATTGAACCGAGGATTTTTGGTTTCACTGTCTGTGTTTGATTAGAACCAGTATCTGCGTATACTGCAGATAATCCTCCGGCAGAAGCAATTACTGCTACACCGAGTATTATCGCAAGCAGACCTTTGTGTCTGATCAGGTCGTGTGTATTCATGGCATTACTTGCTCAAAGTGAATATAAAGAATTGTGGCACTTTGTGCAGTAACAAGGTTATCTGTACCGGAT
>DATEZN010000086.1:0-2241 GCA_035255545.1 Nitrosotalea sp.
TACTGTTGTTCCAGGTGTTACACTCAGTGGATTTGGAGAAAAGCAATTATTTGCAGCGACACAACCCGCTGATGCGGAAGCGCCTGCACCTTTTGCCATATCAATTTCATTTGCTGTCTGTCCAAATGCTGGTGCTACACCTAAGATAGCAACTAGAGCCAAGAGACCAAATAGTGCGCCAAATGGTTTTGACTTCATGGGTATGAGATCATGTTCACAATATAAAAACATGCTTTAGATTATTTTATAAAATATTTTTGATAAGAATAAAAATCAATTGACTGCTGACAAGTTATTTTCATTTAACGTCTTAGAAAACATACCAACATGTTTTGCTATCAATGTACCTACAAACATTGCAACCATTAGCATGACTATAGTCCCTGCAGGAGCCAGATTGAAATAATATGATATAGTGATGCCTGCAATCACTGCTGAAACTGATAAGGAAATAGAAATCATCATTGTTTTTTTGAATCCTTTACCCATCATTATGCTGGTTATGTTTGGCAGTACTATTAATGCAGATATCAGCAAGATTCCAACCAGCCTCATTGTTGCAATTACAGTTACTGCCGCCAAGGCCACAAAGAGATAATTTAATTTTTCAACTGGTATTCCATGCACCTTTGCTTGTTCCTCATCAAATGTAAAATGTATCAATGGTTTTCTAATTGCAATTAGCGTTACGATTACTCCACAACTTACTGCCACAATAAGCAACGCATCTTGCATACTTGTCAACAGGATACTTCCAAAGAGAAAACTAAAGAGATCAATAGTAAAACCATGAGATGCACTAATGAGTAATACTCCCATTGCAAAACCTGATGATAACAACACTGCAATGGCTGCATCTCCAGATATTTTTGTACTTTTTCGTAATTTTGTGATACCTAGAGCAGTTGAAACAGAAACAGCAAACGCGGTCCAAATTGGATACACATTAAGAAAGAATCCAAGAGCTATACCACCAAATGCTACATGCGATAACGCATCTCCAAAAAGAGAATATCTTTTCAAAACCAGGAACAAGCCTATCATAGAACAAGTGATTGAAACTACTATGCCAGTAAGTAGAGCTCTTTGCATAAAACCATAAGCTAAGATATCAAGATCCATGAAAATCACATATCATGTTTATGCATGTGTAACTGCATAGCTGACTCTGAGTATGTTTTGAGCATGTCCTTGTTTGCAAAAAATTCTTCTTTTTCACCATGGAAAAATAATTCTCTGTTCATACATGCTACTCTAGTTGCAAGATCCGAAATTGCAGTAAGATCATGTGAAGACCACACTATGGTTATTTTATTTTCTTTGTTTATTTTTCTAAGTACTGAATAGAATTTGTTTTGTACATCCATGTCCACTCCAGTTACTGGTTCATCTAATATCATCAATAATGGTTCTTTGACAAGAGATTTTGCAATAAAGGCTCGTTGTTGTTCCCCTCCAGATAATTCACTGATTCTTCTGTCCTTGAATGATTCCAATCCAACAATTTTTAATGCTTCTTCAATTTTTTCATGATTTTTGCTAGATGCCGAGAAGATTCGGTTCCAAGAACACCCACAACTCTGTATCAAAGCAGCGCCTTTCATCAACCTCTTTTTTGATAGAATTCCCATTGCAACTACATCATAAACGGTTGCAGGAAAATTTGGTTCAAAATTTACTTTTTGTGGTACATAACCTATCATTGAAAGTAATGTGGTGTATTGACTTCCCTCATATCCAAATAGCTTGATCTTTCCGTGATAGGTTTGTAATCCAAGAATTGCTCTGAACAATGTAGTTTTACCAGCCCCATTTGGTCCAACAATTCCCAAAAGGTCTCCTTCCTGAACGTTAAAACTAATTTTATTTATTGCCAAAGCTCCATTATGACTTACTGAAACATTTTCTACGTCTAATGCATTTACTGACATTCTAAAGCCGTTCTCAAATTATGTAAGTTCTGGTACCATTTATCTAGGTATGTCTTTCCCTCTTGTTGTTCAGTTTGATTAATTCCTTCAAGAGGACTTAGTATCAAAACTTGTGCACCCACTTCATCTGCTAGCGTATTAGCAAGTCTTGGGTCTACCAAATCCTCTGAAAATATCACTTTAACATCCTTGTCCTTTGCAATCTGAATTATTCTTTGAATATCTTGTGGAGGTACATCTACTTCTGGGGCCATTCCACTTATCCATACATCATGTATACCATACCTGTTTGAAAAATAATTAAAGGCAT
>DATEZN010000087.1:0-4383 GCA_035255545.1 Nitrosotalea sp.
ATGTTGTTAACAGTTGATATCTTGATTAACTATTACAATTTACTTGTTCGAGAAAGAGTCGAAGAAGTAATGCCTACCCTGGGTGCATTGCTTGGCAGAAAGTAATCGCGTCATAATTGTGGGAATTCCAGGTGTTGGAAAGACCACTGTTGTATCACGAGTAGTGGAATTATTAAAAGAAAAAAGTATCCGGGTAAGTGTATCCATTTTTGGAACAGTAATGTTTGATGAGGCAAAAAAGAAAGGAGTACAAAATCGAGATGATCTCAGAAAACTTTCTGTCAAGGAACAAAAAGAATTACAATCACTTGCTGCAAAAACCATATCTTCTATTGATGATGATGTGATAATTGTCGATACCCATGCATTCATCTCAACCAAGGAGGGATTTTATCCTGGACTTCCGCATAATGTTTTAGAAATTCTCAATCCTGACAGTTTCATTATGATAACTGCACGACCTGAAGAGATCTATAATCGTAGAATGACTGATACAACTAGAACTAGAGACATTGTATCAATTGATGAGATAAAAAAAGAGCTTGACGTCACAAGTGCAATGTTATCAACTTGTTCAATACTATGTGGCTCTCCGATTAAGATGGTCCTTAATACAGAAGGCAAGGTTGATGAAGCGGCAAGAGGTATTCTTAATGCAATGGGGTATAACAATGGAACATAGCATATTTCTTAACTTCATAAATTCAATAGTGCTTCAGATACCTGGTCTGAGTAGGGGACCATTAGGTAGCGCAAATCCTATAGTAAAAGGAATGATCCCATCTGCCTTTGGTATAATGGGCATATCTGTAGGTCTTAACCTGCTTAATGCAATGATAAAACGAAAGATGGTTGACCAAGAAAAACTCAAAAGACTACTCAAGGAAACAAGAGCTTGGCAAAAAGAAAGAATGGCTGCATTCAAGTCAAAAGATCAGACCAAGACAGATGAGCTTAACAAAAAATCTGCATACATGAACAAGATGAACATGGAAGTGATGCAGATGAACATGAGGCCAATGATGTTTACTTTTCTTCCATTGATTCTTGTCTTCTACTTTGTACTTCCTCCGTTATTTTCCTATACTGTTGCAATATCACCAATATCATTAAACTTCATACCTGGAGGATTTTTTGAATTGACTTGTACTGCGGCCAAAGTTGCAGATTCTCAAATTGCAGGACATCCAGATATCTGTCATCATGTAAACGAATTGTATTTCTGGGCATGGTACTTCCTTTCTTCTGCTGCCTTCAGTGGTATCATAATGAGAATTACAAAAACTACAATGGATACAAGCTAAATTGCTTCGTTCAGTAATAATTTCTGGTCCGCCAGCCATTGGAAAGACTACTATAGCAAAAGGACTGGGTGATAAATTCAATCTGAAATATTTGAGCGGAGGAGATGTGTTAAAAGAAATGGCCAACGATCAAGGCTTTCAAACTGATAGGGATGATTTCTGGGATACTGAAGAAGGAATGCATTTTCTAAATATACGAAAAGGAAATCCTGAATTTGACAAAGAGGTAGATGAAAAACTGAAAAAAATATTTTTGACAGAAGATGTAATCATAACAAGTTACACATTACCTTGGTTAGTTAAAGATGGCATTAAAATTTGGCTTGCCGGATCACATGAAAATAGTGCTAAAAGAATGACAACAAGAGATGACATATCTGTACAAGATGCACTTGAGATAGTCAAAAAACGATACGATGAAAATAAGACACTATACCACAAACTTTATGGTTTTAATTTTGGTGATGATCTATCTGTGTTCAATACGATAATAACTACTGATAATCTAGGGCCGGACCAAGTTCTGGAACAAGCAAAAAATGCGGTGAAAAATTACTATGACTCTCAAACAATTACAAAATCTTAGAGTAGTAGACCAAGACATCACAAATGATGCCTATGGTACATATTATGACAAAAGATCAATTGAGCAACTTTTAGAATATGGTTTTATTCTACTTGACAAACCAAATGGTCCAACAAGCCATGAAACTGTGTCATGGGTAAAAAAAATATTACATATTCCAAAAGCAGGTCATAGTGGAACACTTGATCCTCAAGTTTCTGGACTGTTACCAATAGGACTAGGCGAAGCTACTAAAGCTCTCATAGTTTTATTGCTTGGACCAAAAGAATATCATGCTCTTGGAAGACTGCATACACTCCCGCCAAAAGAAAAGCTAAGTGATGTGCTTAAACAACTCACAGGTAAGATATTCCAAAAACCGCCACAAAGATCTGCAGTATCTAGACAAACTAGGATTAGACATGTATATGAAATCGAAGTCATAGAACAAAAAGAAAGACTCTTGCTTCTTAGAATT
Organism: Nitrosotalea sp.; assembly: GCA_035255545.1. Taxonomy (GTDB): domain Archaea; phylum Thermoproteota; class Nitrososphaeria; order Nitrososphaerales; family Nitrosopumilaceae; genus Nitrosotalea. Next base: position 2,348 of record DATEZN010000087.1, read on the forward strand.
TTATGTGAAGCCGGAACATATGTTAGAAAAATTTTCTATGATATGGGAGAAATTCTTAGCGAGGGTGCAACCATGATTGAGCTCCGAAGAACCCGAGTGGGGCACTTTAATGAGGATTCTAATCTGGTAAAAATGCACGACCTAGTTGATGCATATGCATTGTGGAAAGAAAACGGCGATGATACTAAACTACGAAGAATAATGATGCCAATAGAAATTACTTTGAGTGAGATAAAGTCTGTCGTAATAAGAGACTCTGCAGTTGATGCTCTGTGTCATGGAGCTCAGCTTGCAATACCTGGTATTCTTGAAATATCACCTGGACTAAAGAGTGGAGATTTTGTTGCAGTATATACACAAAAGGGCGAAATTGTGGCTCTTGCAGAAGCAACCTTGAATGAAGATGAGATTGTTGAAAATACAAAAGGTTTTGCCTTTAAAATAAAGAGAATCATCATGGCTCCAAACACATATCCAAAAAGTTGGAGATCAAAGGCTGTAGTTAACAATTAAAAAGGAACCAAACCTAAATTTTTCAAGTTGATTCCAAAAGGTGCAGCTATATTTTTCATGGTAGGGTTGGTAGCTGCTGGATTGTTAGGAGCATATCTCTTGCAGATTGCAAATCAACTTCCTACACTTGTATATGAAGATGGACCATCTCTCACTATTATTCCTGAAAAAATAAACTATCGTCCAGGTGAGCCAATTCATATCAGAATAATAAATTCGGGAACAGTACCGCTCACATTTGCAGATTCATCATATGGACTAAAAATTGCACAACTTGATGGCACAGTAATATATTCTCCAATATCAGCACAAGTGATTTCCAAGTTAGATCCAAAAGAAGAAAAAAACTTTGTATGGGATCAAACAAAGACAGATGGAAGCAAGACGTATCAGGGACGATATAAAATAATTTCAAATGCGTCTCTGGATAATGGAAACATGCTGCAGCGATCTGTTACCATAAACATACTGACGTAATCTGCTCATAAACTTAGTTGATAGTTATCTCATACAATGAATAATCTTTCAGTATCTATGTACTTGGTAGTTTGTAGCAATTTCTTCAATTATTTTTACTGCCTTTCTTGTTTTCGTTGAAATCTCCTTTGTAAAATGATTGTCTCTTACAGTAATATATGGTAGATTTCACAACGAAAACGATTGGCGAAATGATGCCGGGGTCGCCTAGCCTGGTAGGGCGCGCGCCTGGAAATTGATATACCATAAAGCGCGTACTCGCAAGGGTTCGAGAGTTCGAATCTCTCTCCCGGCGCCTTAATTTACTTTAAAGCCCACCCTGCCATTATATTGAAACTGTGATGCAGAACCTCTGTAAGGGTCCGAGTCTTACAGGATTCCATCTAGACAGTTGTTATTCTAATGATTTTGTTGGTAGTGTAGAATCCAGTACTCGTCTAGCTCCCTCAGGTCCAGTTACTGGCAGTCCAGTTGGATCAAGTAACCCCATTTGAACAAGTACAGAAGCTTGATCCCAGTAAATATGTTCATGAGTTACCTTGTCATCTTTGACTCCCACAATCACTGCAAAAGCAACCTCAACCTTCTTACCTGTTGGTTTTATCTTGGGAAGCATCCATTCAATCTCGGTTGTATGAGTAAAGGTTATCACCAGTTCTTCCACGAGTTGTTCATCTCCTACTGTGAGTGAGACATGTTCCATTTTGACATCCGGTGGGAAAAATTTTCCAACAAGATGATTTTGATAAAATTTTCTTACCCCCTCTCTTCCATATCCTCCTATCATAGATGGAACGTTGTGAAGGTGAGGATTCTCGTTCATGGTATTCATTGTTGTTTCAAGATCCCCATTTAGTTCGGCTTGAACGTGTTTTTCAAAGATTGATACCATTCGTTTCTGTTTTTCTGAAAGCAACATATCTCGTATACTGTGATGGTAAATTAATTTTTTATATGATATTAAATTCTTATTTTCATTCAAAATAAAAAATTAAAGAAAAGAGTTTTGTAGCTACTCTGAGATTGTAATACGAAGAATTTTGGCT
>DATEZN010000088.1:0-6743 GCA_035255545.1 Nitrosotalea sp.
CTTCTTTTGACTTAAATAGTTATTAGAAAAAGTATGAATGTTGAAAATTAATTCATTAATGATTGTTACAGTTATTCTTGCTAGTTCTATGATTTTGCCAGTTGGCTTGTCATATGCACAAACTTATGGCGGTCAAATGCAACCATCATCATCTGGTAATCAAACTAGCATGAATCAAACTATGACTAACTCTACTCACACAAATTCAACCATGACTATGACAACTAATTCCACTAGTGCAAATTCAACTATGGCAATACATGATAACGCAACTATGAAAATGACAGCTAATTCAACTAGTACAAATTCCACCATGGGAATGCCTATGACTCACACCATGACAAATATGACTACACCATCATCCACTCCTGCTGCTCCAAGTGGTCCAATGTCTCCGTTGATGCAATTCAAGTCAGGTGTTTCAGCAAAGTCTGTGACCTGTCAGTCTGGCTATAGTTTGGTTGTCAAAGCAGAAGATGGTTCACCTGCATGTGTCCACTCATCCACTGTACAAGTTTTGATTCTACGTGGCTGGGCAACTGCTCAATAATATTCTGTAGTCTAACTGACTTGCAAATAACATGTTCAAATAAATTCCACAAGATATTTTACTAGTTCACAAATTTTACAAATAAAATGAAATCAATCAATTTTACACTCCTTGCTGATGAATCACTTGCAAAGGATTTTGGAAAGAAAGGTACAACTACTGATATTGCAATTTATGATAGAAAAGAATCTGGTGTTTTACGTACTTGGACTGTACCAACTTCATTTCCAGACAAGATCCAATCCTTGTTTCAGGCCATGAATATGGGTGAATATGTAATATTTCATGTAACAAAACTTGATAAATTTACAGGTGAGCAAATAATTGCACTTGATGTCCTTGGTAAAAAACAAGGAATTCTTTCTCATTCGTTTGATGTTGACAAGAACAAGTTACTTACCATGATAAAAGGAACCGTTGTAGAGCAATACAAATTGGTAGAACCTGAAAACCTCAAAAAGGAAATTGATCTGTTGGAACCAATTTCAAAAGATGGCAGTCCACAAATTGTGATAGATCATTGTTTTGATGTAAAGGGCGTTGGTGCAGTAATCCTTGGCAAGATAGCACAAGGAAAAATCAAAGTATATGAAAATCTGAAACTATTCCCAAAAGGAACAGATGTTGTAGTAAAATCAATTCAAATGCATGATGATAGTGTGGAAGATGCAGTATGTCCTGCAAGAGTTGGTCTGGCAGTAAAAGGTGTGGTCCCAGATGATGTTCAACGAGGCGACGTACTTTGCATGGCAAATACTCTGCTGGTTTCACAAGAAATTGAGATAGATTATGTACAAAGCAAATTCTTCAAAGATGTCGTTTCTGAAAACCAAATGTTTCTTGCAAGCATTGGATTGCAAATACGACCTGTCAAAATTTCTTCCTTGAATCCTATGAAACTTTCACTTGGTAAATCAGCAGTGTATGAAAAAGGTGATACATGTGTTATCTTAAAACCCGAATCTACCTCTATTCGTATAGTGGGTAGCGGCAAAATCATAAAATAGTTTTAAATTTTTCTCATAGAATATTTTTAAATTCACTAAAATAGATCCATCCAATAATGCATTGTAAGATTTGACTCACCTTGACACTGTTGCTCTTACATCTTGGTCTATTCTTACTGCTGTTTGCATGATGTCCATAGGTCTAATCTATAGACGATTTACTAGAGTCAAGAAAAATAAATCACACCAATCTTGAAAAGTATGCCTGGTTAATTTCTACGATGTCTCAAATTATGCGACGTTTGGTCACATCTCCACATGCCTATTATTTTCTCTCTTCCCTTGTTATCTTCCATTCTCCATGTGCAAATCTAGAAGATTCAAATTCGATCTGGCCTACAACTCTATCGCCTTTCTTTACAATTCCATACTCATTTTTTGCAACTTTTGCCAAAAACTTTCTTGTTTTGTAACCGCCTTCTATGACTTTGATCTTAAATCGTTTGCTTGCTCTCATTGTTATTTCTCTTGCAGCTTTTGGATCTCCAATCAATGAAAACATTTCAAATGTACCAAAATTCTTTGTTTGAATTTCATAATTGTACAGTCTTGCCTCAAACTTCCAATCCATCCTCTTGGCTTCTTCGTTCATCCACTCTATTGCTTGTGCACCATATCCTATTTCAACACCAAAAGTTTCTGAATCCATTTAATCTAATCTTGATCTAGTTGAATATAACTTGAAATAAATGATCTGAATAATATTATTAATACGAATCAGTTACACGTTTATGTGAAACGTACTGCCGCTGATATAAGAAAATCAATAGAATCAAACTGGAAAGAATATCTTTCACGTTACGGTAATCTCTTTTCATCTAATCATATTGAAGGTTCAACTCCTCCGTCTGTATTTGTTGGAGCATATGGTTATCCAAAGGTCTTGGTGGGCCCAATGCTACCTCCGGTTCACGGTGATACGATGATCTTAGATTCTCCAGAAAAATGGACAGGAAAAAGTCTTGAAGATATAGTAAACTACAGGTTAAGCTTGGTTCGTGGCATAAAACCTGTGAAAATAAACGATGTCGGGCAAAAATACATTGAAAATCTTCAAGAGATGTCCATGTCTGAAAGGTCAACTGATGCAGAAATGGAACTGGTGAAAAATGCATCACCTGTTGTTACAGTTGATGGAGACAGTCCAATTTTTGGACCAATTGGAGAGATTAAGTCTGCAAAATTTACAAATTCATCGTCTGACAAAAACATACAGAGAACATTTTATGACAAGGATCTTCTGGCACAAGATGCACTAGTGGAACTTTACAATAGAGGAATAGAAATTTCACGAATTCAAAAATGTTTTAGTATTGGAATGTTTGGAAAAAATAGAAAACTTGTTCCAACTAGGTGGAGCATCACTGCAACTGATGATATTATCTCAAAATCACTCGTAGTGAAAATAACTGAATATGATATACTTGACACTTCTTTGGTATTTTCATACAATCACTTGGGTAATTTTTTTGCAGTTGTCATGTTTCCAAGTAGGTGGATGTTTGAAATGCAAGAAGCGTGGTATGATGAACAGGGAAATGTAGGATTTGGCTCTGATTTTGAAGATATTGCAGGCATGACACACTATCCAGAAACTGCAGGGGCTCACTTTGCTTCAAGGCTTGCAGTCTCGGAATATCTTGTTGAAAATAAAATTCAAGCAGCAGTCATGGTGCTTCGTGAAATACGACCAGAATATGCAGTGCCAGTAGGAGTGTGGCAAGTGCGAGAAGGAATTCGTATGGCACTAAAACAAAAACCATCTGTTGTTCTCAATTTTCAAGAAGGACTCGATCTTGCTTGCAAGGGATTGAGCATTGGAAAAAAAGAATGGCTTGCACACAGTAAACTGTATTTGGCAAAAAAACAAAAATCAATATCAGATTTTTTCTAGTTACTAGAGTTTTTATTTAACACACTTTGGACTTAATTTATTGCAAAACAAAAGCATAATCTTTGCGATAGCAATACTTGCCTCTCCCGTACTGTTTGCACTTGTCGTATTTCCTAATACGTTCAGTCTTGGATGGAATCAAGGTAGGGGCGGCTTTCTTTTTGCAATGGCATTTATCGCAGCAGAATTAATCGGTCTAAAAATAGATATTCCTAAAAAACGTCTGTTAGCAATAATTCCTCTTGCAGTGATTGTGATTATTTATCTTACAGGTTTAGAATTTGGTTTGAAAGCCTATCTAGTATCTGTCGCTCCTAGTTTCCATGTATTACTAAAAGACTCTTGGACTTGGATGTGGGACTTTATTGTGCTGGCTGCATTTTTCATAGCAAGCATGACCATTCTGTTTGGCAAGAGATGGATTAGAATATCTCCTGCAGGTCCAATATACACTGCAGGTACTGCAATTATTTTATCACTTGATGCCTTTTTCCCATATGATTCTCTAGGGCCACTGCAGTATGTTGTACCATATCTTGTACAACTTGATGTCTTTTTGATAAACCTGTTTCATTTAGGATTGGCTACATCTCATGGGAATGTAATGTTCCTTGACGGCATACATGGTCCATTTGCATTGCAGGTATTTTGGCCGTCTGCCGGTGTACATAGCATCATAATCTACTCACTTGTGATGATGGCATTTTTGTTAAAGATGAATATTCCACGCAAGAGAAAAATTGTCTATTTTGCTTTAGGTGTGGTAGGTACTATTACTGTAAACGTAATCAGAATTTTATCTCTGTCAATTTTTGTACTCAAGATATCTACCAATGTGAATGAGTTCGAGTCATTTCATGGCATAGCAGGCGAAATAATGTTTCTGCCCTGGCTCTTCATATTCTTACTCATAGTAACATATGTTGAAACAAAACGTATCAAAAAATTAGAGGCTGCAAAAAATGGATCAAGTCAAAGTAAATCATGATGTAGAAAACGGAACATATGACATTGAAGAAATTTTTGTAAATCTAAAAAATACAGAAATTCTTTTAAAAATATTTGAAACTAGAGCGAATCTGGATAATGTATTTGAAAACATATCTGTTATTGTAAATGAAAAAACCCACTATATGCATGTCCAAAATGATGATGCGTCTATAGTGATAGGGAAAAATCATCTTAGAAATTCTGAAAAAAAGATTCTCTATCTTGATATAATTCATGAATTGGTGCATGTGAAACAACAAAGACAAGGACTTGATCTTTATGACAAGTCATACTCTTACGTGGATAGACCTACTGAGATTGAAGCATATGCAATTGCAGTTGAGGAAGCAAGAAGACTGGGGATGACTGACACAGAGATATTTGATTATCTACATGTAGAATGGATATCTGATGACGAACACAAAAGACTTGCTTCTAGAGTGGGCGTATTAATTTAAAAAAATCTTGTGATGTCTACCTGTCCACTAGTTTGAGAAAAATCTGAAACTCGTACTCCGAGTCGTCTTATGAGTAATTTCTGGTCCTCGAGGGATTCTCTCAGTAGTAGAATGACAGTTTTTTTCAATTCGTTCACACTTGATGTTGGATTTCTGAGAGTTTTTGATTTTGTTCTGTTTGATAAATCTGACTGGACAAACTGGATTCCGACCGATTTGAAAAGTATGTTGTCCTTTACTATTGCTTTATACAAATCATCACAAAGTTTTTCCAAATCGTTTGCAAGAAAATCAAAATCCTTGGAATCTTGTTTTAGTGTAACTATTCTGCTATATTGAATAGGGTCATGTCTTGGAGATACTAGTTCTTCATCAATTCCACGTGCTGCATTGTAAATGTACGCACCAATTTTTCTTCCAAATAATCCATTTAGGGTAAAGATGTCTACGTTACGAAGTTGTGATATTGTTTCAAGATTCATTTCAGAGAATTTTTCTTCAGATTTTTTGCCTATTCCTGGGATTGTTCGTATTGGAAGTGGATCTAAAAATGATTCAATCGTCTGTGGTTCTATGATGGTAAGACCATCAGGTTTCTTGTAGCCTGACGCAATTTTGGAAACAAGTTTGTTTGAAGATACTCCTATTGTACTTGAGAGTTTTATCGTACTACGTAATGAGTTCTTGAGTTGTTGTGCAAGATGTGCCGCATTTTTAAAATCATGGCCAGCTCTATTTGTAACATCAAGATATGCCTCATCTCTTCCACCGTATTCGAAAATATCGGCATGGTTTCTTATGATGTTCATGGCATTTTCTGAAACCTCTGAATAATATTCAAAGTCTGTAGGTAGGAAAACTGATTCTGGTACCTCTTCGAGTTTCTTTTTTGCAAACTTGATTGGCATTCCTGATTTTACACCATATTTTCTGGCCAAATAGTTGGCTGTTGCAATTGCTCCACTGTCGCCTCCTCTGTCTGAATACACGCATACGGCCACAGGTCTTGTTTTCAAGTCTGGTCTGCGCATCTCTTCACATTGGGCATAAAAATAATCAAAGTCAATATGAAATATGACTCTGTAACTCACAGTACATTTATGATTTGAAATCCTTATTACGTTATTGTTGATACCTTGAGTCTCTTATCATCAACATCATCTAAATATGCTGTATGGATAAACTGGACATGGACTATCCGATTATTGTAGAATCCGACGGTGTTAAGATAAAATCTGAAAAAATGGAGGTTGACAAGATGTATTATTGTCTATATCAGGAAAAAATATTGCTGTTCTATAAAGATCAAAATGATATACTCAATTGTTATGAAATTGAAGAAAAAGACATAGTTGAGGAAGTAAAACAGTCAAAATCAGAAGACATTGAAAAAATCTTACAGCAATACATAGAAAAAAAGAATCTTGACTAGAGTATCTATTCTTGATCAAACAAGCGTTTTTTCTTTGCTAACTATTAAATAAAACACAACAAGAGTGGGTCTTGTGTCAAGACCGCCTAATATTGTATTTATTGGTAAAAAACCAATTCTAACATACCTTAATGCCACTCTTACACTTCTTGCAAACGAGCCAACTGTGACCATAAAGGCAAGAGGAAGAAGCATGGTTACTGCAGTAGATGTATCACAGATGATAGTAAAAAGAATGAGTGCAATGGGCTACAAAGTAAGTGGCGTGAGAATCTTCTCTGAGAGACTTGAATCAAATGATGGAAAAGAAAGAAACGTTTCAACTATAGAAGTAGACGTTTCAAAAAGTCAGAATGCTCAATAAGCAACTAAAGTGGATTCTAATTATTGTGGCAATTGGTTTGATTGCATC
>DATEZN010000089.1:0-8793 GCA_035255545.1 Nitrosotalea sp.
CCATTATTCCATTTACTTCAACAATGTTTTGCAATTCTTTTATTTTTTCTATAACCTTTTTTTCATTTCCTGGTATGCATGTTGCAAGAATGTATGTAATCATATGCAATTATGATCATTCCAGATGTTAAATATCTTTTGAAAAAACCAAAGAACGGGATAATTTTCATCACAACCTTCCCAAAAAATGTGCATATGGAACAATTTTCTAGTACATTCCACTGATCATGTCTAAATATCACAAAATCAATACCAGTTTTAATGAGTAGAATAATGCCTGCAATTGCACTATCTAGTATTCTAGTACTGTCTGTTATGGCGTTTAATGGACCTACTGGAATAAGCTATGCTGCAAATGCATTCTCTGACAGAGATGACAAGCCAAAACAATTCAAGAATGATCACGATGAATTTCATGGAAAGAGAAACATTTGTCCAAGCCAAAACTTTTTGACAGAACCAAATTCAAGAGGTGCCAAACAAATTTTGGATATTTCATACATTGCACAAAATGATGAAGACTCTGGAATTGGAAGTTATTGGGCACTTGATCATTTCAATGAGCACCTAAAGGTGTGGAAGCTTGCAGACGGTTCCTTTTATGCAATCAAAAAATTTGATGGCATATTCGCAGCACCACAAGGTGCAATGGATCCAGGTACGGGAACACGTGCACAAAACGAATCCTCGTTTGGTGACATAACAGGAGGTTATGTGGCAATACTTAATGGAACATTTACACCAGGAACACACCCAACTAGTGGAAACATTGGAACATTCAACTATGGCGGAACAACAAGTGATGTACTTCTTGGAACATATAGTACACAAACAGGTGCTCCTAGCCCATACGATTGGACAACTGCATATTTTAGCACCCAAAGCGGTTTTACTGAAACACATTGGGGATGGACGTATACGCTAGACCCAGAATTCCAGTCAAACACTTCAGTCAACCAATGGTGTAACTATAACGATGCAGACGGCGGAAACTCTGGCAACATCAGATCATAATCTCACAAAATCCTTTTCTTTATTTTTCATCACACCGGCTAGACAATCTCTAAACCAATTTGTTACATTATTTGCACATAGTATGGTATCTCAATATGACTAGAACTCTAGACATGAAACTAAGGGATAACAATACTGAGAATCTGATAAAAATGTCCGAGAATGTAAGAGAGGAGATAACTCGAGATGTCTTGGAAACATTCGGTATTGACTTGTCAAACCAAGAACTTGTGCATCATGACAAGACAAAACCTGTTTGGACCCAGCAGATTCGCGATAATAAGGCCTTGAAACAAGAATTGGACTCATTTCTAAGGTTGGTACACAACAATATAGAACATTTACCTGAAATGATAAAATTTGAAAAAGAACACCCTGGTACAATTGAAGAGAATAACTCTCATGATTCAATATCCTATGATCTGGAGTTTCTCTGGATATGTGAATCTCATGTGAAAAAATTCGAGAAAGAAAACTATCTGTCACAAAAGGAAATAGTCAAATACAATATTCAAATTCAAGAATTAAAAGACAAGATGCGAAATATCACAGTAGATAACCTACAGAAATAATGTTTCTACAAGTGAATTTTAGAAGCCCTTGACAAAACGACTGCTGTAATTACTGATATGGATATCGCAAGACCTGTCAATGGACCAAATTCTGGAATTACCATAGTTCCAACCAATTCAATTTCTTTAGAGTTGGCAGGAATTGTACAATCAAGTATGCGCATAGTATCAGTCTCGCTCTGAGCACACAGGATCTGAGCTCCGTCAATTTTCACCAGAATGTTTCCTCCAGGTGCATCAATTATTGTTTTTGGAATCTGATATTCTTGATTTACAGAAATTCCAGGTACTTGTGATGTATCCATGGAAATTTGTATAGTATTGTTAGCAGATGATACAACAACATTACTATATTTTATCAAGTTTGTACCGTTTGTTCTTATTTTTATTTCACTATCAAAGACAGGAATTATACTTAATGCTCCAGAATCTAACACAAAATGCAACTGGTCTGATGAAGTATTATACTTGATATTGATAGTATATGTTCCCCCCACTGAATTATCATTTAATACAAAATCATGAACGAATAAATTGTTTAACAGGTTTACCTGCCCCACATCATAGACGTTTCCCATGGGGCTTCGAACAATTATGGCTACGGGATTGCCATTTACAATCTGTCCCACAGATCCGCTGATTATTACCTTGTCTCCTGGTTGATACGAATTCTTGTTTGTGGATGCTGTAATCCCAGAATCATCAGCATAAATTGGAATGATAACTAACGGTATAATGAGAAGAGAAATTAGAAAAAGTATGCTCTTTAAGACATTCATCAAAGGTCTGTGAGATTTCTATGATATTTAACTGTGGTTTTATGTGGTATCAAAAATTAAACAGCAATGTGCAAACCTAGAAGAATGAGTCGAGGCCTTTTTTTGTTGTAGTTGTTTCTTGTTGTTCCAAAAACTTGTTCATTTTTTCACCCATCCCCTTTGCAGCTGTAACCTTTCGTTTCCCTATCCAATAATACGTCTCATCAGTAGTATCTTTAGCAATCAAGACAACTAGTTTTCCATAATCTTTTCTTCCAGTACGACCTTTTCTTTGAACATACCTAATTGAGCTTGGAACATTATCAAAAAATACTACAAGGTTTACTTCGGAGATGTCAAGACCTTCTTCCCCTACACGTGTTGCAATTAACACCTTGTACTGTCCGTCACGGAATTTTTGTATTGTCTCTATCTGTTTTTTTTGTTTAAGACCAGTTTCCCCAGCTTTTCCAATTAAAAATCCAGCTGAAATTCCCATTTCATTTAATTTCTGATATATAATATCCACTGAATCCCTATAGCTTGTAAAGACAAGCGCCTTTCCAGGAATATCACGCAATACCTCTTTTAGTTTTTCGATTTTAGAATGCTCAATTCCGTTTTCTTGCGCTTGTTTTGCAAGCCTTACTGCTTTTCCAAAATTCATATCATTTTCAAACAAATCTTTGATGCCAACTCCTTTTTTCTCCCGAGTCCTCTCACAAAACCGAAGAAAAGATGTAACGCCATGAGATTCAAACACGTTTAATGCATGAATGAGACGTATTGCAGTAAAAAGTGGCTTGGCAGCTCGTCTATTTTGTCGTAAAACAAATTCCCGTACGCGCAAAAGTTCGGACATCGACCGGCTTCCAGAAAGATTTAGTCCAAGTTTTTTAAGTTCAAGATATCTAGAATCAAGTGTTGCTTTGATCAAGGCCTGTATCTCTTTCATCTCAGGTCCTAGTTCAACTGTAATCCATTGAGTATCAGTTTGTTGAACATATGGGCTTACATCTGGGCTCTCTTCTGTTCGCTGGGCAATGCTTGCAATCTTTAGTATCTTTACCATCTCCTCTGCTTTTTGTTTCTCGCTTGGCAAAGTAGCTGTCATGCCAATTATTCTGACATTCATGTTTGCAAAACGCTCTGCAATTCCAGAATATGCATAATCACCAACAGTTCTATGAGCTTCATCAAATATCACAAGTGAAAACTGATCAGGAGATACAATCTGTCTATCAAGATCATTTTTTACAATTTCCGGAGTTGCACAAATTATACTGTTTACCCATAGTTTTTTTCGTTTTGCAAGTAAATCTTCTCCTGTAACAAGAGCAATGTCATCAATTAGTAAACTATTTTTTAGAAACTCGTAATGCTGATGAGCCAAGACTCGAGTTGGAGCCAAGAACAAGACTCCACCTTTTCCTCTTGACAAAAATTCTGCAATTACATGTAATGCTACAGTAGTTTTACCAAGTCCGGTTGGAAGTACAACCAAACAATTTTCTGCAATCGCTTGCCTTGCCAAGTTGTCTTGATAATCCCTGTGCTCTATGCTTGACTTTTTGATATACCGGTGTTCTACGAAATTACCACTCAATTAATTCATAATTGTCACCATCCGGGTAAAAAGCTTGTTTGGAACAAAGAGTTGAGCTATACTTTCTTTCCTTTTCACTTTAAAAATTTGTAATCTTATATTGAAGCATAATACAGTTGCCATGTGAGTAAATCATTTGACCGCCCTACATGGGATGAATATTTCATGTTACAAGCAGAATTGGCAAAATTACGATCAAATTGTATTACAAGGCAAGTTGGTGCTGTCATAGTACGAGAAAATAGGCAGATTGCTACAGGTTATAATGGAACACCTCCCGGGGTAAAAAATTGCTTTGAGGGAGGCTGCAAAAGATGTCAACTTCGAATGGAAGGCAAGGTTGCATCAGGTGAAGGTCTTGACAGATGTTTGTGCAATCATGCTGAAGCAAATGCCATAATGCATTGTGCAATACTTGGAGTAGGTTCTGGCACCAAAAACTCTACGCTGTATACCACATTTGTTACATGTTTGGAATGCAGTAAGATGGCAATCACAATTGGAATTAAAAAAATAGTATGTCTTGGAAGTTATCCTGAAACAGATTACGGGTTATTACATGATGCGGGATTGGAGGTAGTGGTTTTAGACCGGAATAGAATAAATCATTGGATAAAGGTTCTTCTTGAAGAACCAAATGCCAACCTAACACCAAAGTGATGATGATATAATGTCAACTGCAATAGAAGAAGTAACAACTACAATGCCACCAGCACTATTGGTCTCGGCAGCATATGATGGCCTAAAAAAATGTGCGTTGTTAAAGTTTTATGAACCAAAATCGCAGACACTAAAAATTTGGTTTGATAACACAGGACACAAACCATACTGTTATTCAAAACTAGATCCAGAAGAACTAAAATTTTTGTCAAGCAGAACAGATGTATTAAAACTAGAAAGTATCAAGCGAGAAGATTTGCTAAAAGATAAAATGATTGATGTGACAAAAATTACAGTAACAGATCCGCTTGCAATTGGTGGTACCCAGACTGACAAGAGCATAAGAAACATCATGGAGACATGGGAGTCGGACATCAAATATTATGAAAATTACCTTTATGACAATTCGTTAATTGTTGGAAGATATTATACAATAGATAGTGGTAAACTCAAGGAATATTCGTATTCGATACCTGATGAGGTACAACTTGCACTAAAGGGGCTGTTATTTGACAAGATAACAAACACTGGGATAATAGATGTGCCAGGATTTCAAAACCACATAAGTGAATGGGCAAATCTTCTCAATCAGCCCATACCAAACATACGAAGAATTACTTTCGATATTGAAGTGGAATCCGAGACAGGAAGAATTCCAGACCCCAAAGTTGCAGACAAAAAAATTACGGCAATTGGATTTTGTGCAAGTGACGATTACAAGGCAGTCTTTGTCCTAAAACGTGCTGGACTACAAATGGGAACGGATGAGATGCCAAAGGATGTCAAAGTAAGTTTCTATGATGAAGACAAGGAAGCAGACATGTTAAGAGATGCGTTCAAGGTTTTAGAAAATTATCCGTTTGTTATAACATTCAACGGAGATGAATTTGATATGCCTTTCATGTACAACAGAGCAGAACGATTAGGTGTCCCTCTAAAAGAAATTCCGTTGATAATGATGCGTGATTCTGCCACTCTAAAAAGAGGTGTACATATTGATTTGTACAGGACATTTTCCAATCGCTCATTTCAAATCTACGCATTTTCCCACAAGTATACTGATTTTTCACTAAACACTATCTGTGAAGGACTAATTGAAGAATCCAAGACAGAATATGAAGGAGAATTGGAAGATCTATCACTTTATGAGTTGGCAAATTATTGCTTCAATGATTCAAGAATTACGCAAAAACTTACAAGCTTTAACAATGATTTGTTGATGAATCTTCTTGTTGTCATAACAAGAATTGGACGCATGCCAATTGATGACATATCAAGAATGGGAGTATCCCAATGGATTAGAAGTCTGTTCTATTATGAACATAGAAAACACAACTATTTGATACCAAGAAGAGAAGAGCTTGATCTAAAATCTGGTACTGCATCAACAGAGGCAGTCATAAAAGACAAGAAATATCGCGGAGGCCTAGTGGTCGAACCCACAGAAGGAATTCATTTCAATGTGTCCGTAATGGACTTTGCAAGTCTGTATCCTAGTATCATCAAAGTGAGGAATTTATCATATGAGACAGTGAGATGTATCCACGATGAATGTAAAACAAACACAATACCAGGCACAACACATTGGGTTTGTACCAAGAAAAATGGTCTGACAGCTACCTTGATTGGTTCATTGAGGGATTTGCGTGTGAATTATTACAAGAGTTTATCAAAAAACCCCAATCTTTCTGCTGATCAAAAACAACTGTATACCGTAGTAAGTCAAGCACTCAAAGTTATTTTGAATGCAAGCTATGGTGTCATGGGCGCAGAAATATTTCCATTATATTGCCTACCTGTCGCTGAAGCCACAACAGCAGTTGGAAGATTTACAATTTTAGAAACAATTGAAAAATGTAAGTCATTTGGAATTGATGTACTGTATGGAGATACTGACTCTTTATTTTTAAAAGCACCATCACAAGATCAAGTGCACAAGGTAGTTGATTGGGCAAAAAGCGAATTTGGTGTAGATTTGGATTTAGACAAGGAATATCGTTATGTTGTCTTTAGCAAGAGAAAGAAAAATTATCTGGGGGTACAAAAAGATGGTAAGGTTGATGTCAAGGGTCTGACTGGAAAAAAATCACATACACCACCATTTATCAGAAATCTGTTTTATGAAATACTTGGAATATTATCCCAGGTACAAAACGAACAGGAATTCTTACAATCTAAAACAAAGATTGGTGATATGATATCAGGATATGCAAAAAAATTAAAAGCAAGACAGATTCCACTGATAGAACTTGCATTCAATGTAATGATTAGCAAGGCTCCTGCAGAATACGTAAAAACTATACCTCAACACATCCGAGCTGCTAAACAGCTAGAACAGACAAGAGAGATAAAAAAAGGAGATATCATTTCTTACGTCAAGATAATCAACAAGCCAGGGGTAAAACCAACAGAAATGGCAAGACCGGATGAGGTTGACACTCCAAAATACATGGAATTCATGGAAAGTACGTTTGATCAAATATTGTCTTCAATGGACTTGGACTTTGCAAGCCTGATTGGAGAACCAAAACAGACTGGATTAGACCAATTTTTCTGGAAATAGAGACTGGACTTATGACAAATATTGATCGATTCTAGCCCTCAAAAAGTCGTTAAAATCTAGTATAAACCCTAAAAATGATCAAATGTTTACACCTGTGTGT
The DNA here is from genome assembly GCA_035255545.1 of Nitrosotalea sp. GTDB lineage: Archaea > Thermoproteota > Nitrososphaeria > Nitrososphaerales > Nitrosopumilaceae > Nitrosotalea. The sequence goes on from DATEZN010000089.1 coordinate 7,274, forward strand.
CAAGTCCATCAGTACTAAAATTTATAAAGAAAGTTATAGAAATTACACATATGCGAAAAGATTCATGTAGAAACTGCGGTGTTACTATGGAAGAATTCCAACGTTGCACCGTATGTAGTGAGGTAAACCAGTTTGTCTGCGCTACCTGTAGAAAGGCAAGCGATGAGCAGGTCCACCCAGAATGTAGTCTGATCGCAAGAAACGTTATCTGTAACTAGATATTCTTCAAACATTCAGAACCTGAACAATTTTACTTGCTAAAGACGATATTTTCAACTTCATATCAAAAAGAGTATTTTTGGAGTAAACACTAGTTTGTCTCATCACATCCAAAAATCTCAATTTTTTATTTGTTAAAAAGATCAAGATTTGAAATATTATTATACCACTACAAAATGATGAGCCTTACACAAATGAGCTTTCTTGACTTGTACATGAATCGAAATCCTCTGATAACAAGCCCAAGTGAAGACGGAGACGTATCTGCAATTGTATATGGAATTCCTTTTGATTCCACTCATTCGTTTAGGCCTGGAACAAGATTTGGACCAGATGCAGTTAGACAAGCATTTAACAATATAGAAATATTTTCAACAAGATTCAACGTGGATTTGGAAAGTGTCAATATCGAAGACCTTGGAAATACATACCATACAGTAGTTGCAACCGAAGTACTTGATATGATTGGAAAGATAACTACTGAACTTGCAGCAAGAAACAAACAGATGATCATTCTCGGAGGAGAACACCTGATTACATATGGAACGTACATGTCATTTCCAAAAGAAACTGGCTATATCGTATTTGACGCACATTATGATCTAAGAGACGAATATGCCGATATCAAACTAAGTCATGCCGCATATCTTCGAAGGATCATAGAAAAACGCGGAGCTGAAAACATTGTCCATGTTGGTGCAAGATCATTTGTAAAAGAAGAACTTGCATTCAAGACTGAACACAAGGTAAATGTTGTAACAGACAAGGACATCCGGGAAGGTAGGGGACCAAAGATGGTTAAAGACTTCATGTCAACTTTTGATAAAATCTATGTTAGTATTGATTTGGATGTACTAGACCCAGCATTTGCACCAGGAGTTGGCAATCCAGAGGCCATGGGAATCACCTCACGTGAGTTATTTGATATGATATATGCACTAGAAGGTAACACAATAAGATGTATGGATGTTGTAGAACTGTGTCCGCCATATGACAATGGGGCAACAGCATCAGTTGCTGCAAAACTAATGTCCGAAGTCATTGCAATGAATTTATCCCGCAAGTGACTTAAGGCAGAAACAAGATTACTATACCAGTGGACCAAAACATTTCAGATCTTGTCAAGAAAGGTACCCAGTTTAGTACAGAAGGAGACTTTGAACAAGCATTGAGTTATTTTGATCAAGCAATAATATTGCAGCCAAATAATCCTGACTTGCTCAACAAAAAAGGAGTTGCTCTACGAGGCCTAGGAAGATACGATGAGGCCATTGAATGTTTCAATAAATCTCTGCAACTTG
>DATEZN010000090.1:0-2377 GCA_035255545.1 Nitrosotalea sp.
AATTGTGGACATGTCCTGCAAGTACCATGTCTGCATAACGTCCAGATTCAGAAAATGCATTGTCTAGTCTCTCGTCTATTACCTTACTTCCTGTGTGGTACATGTCTGCAGAATATGCAGGGTGGTGCACTGTGACAATTAGGGCCTTGTTTTTTGGAGCATTGCGTAACTCGCCTTTGAACCATGCTATCTGGGAATCATCAAACTCTCCTCCCTCTGGGACATTGGAATATAGTCCAACTATGGTTGCAAATGGCGTTTCAAGTGTAAAATAGACATTTGGCTGGACCATGGCTGGCTTGTTTACCTCTATGGAATCAGGCACGACTAGAGGTTTTTTGGCACAAAAGTTTCTAACAAAGGCATCAAGTGACGGTGTCGTATCCCCCGGAGGTACATCTCCATCATGGTTTCCAGGTATCGCAAATATTGGAGCGTTATACTTTGCATATGGCTCGTAGAACTGGGGATAGTACTCACTTGCCTGACCAAAATAGTAAACAACGTCTCCCAAATGGTAGAAAAACACAGGTTTGTCAGGTCCTGCCAGATCTGACTCCATTGCCATTTCTACTATTTGTTGTGGTACCGGATACTTGACGCCTCCAGTATCTCCCACAACATGAAATGTAATCTTGCCTGAATCAGTTATTTTTTTCATATCGCCTTGAGAAATTATGTCTTCTAGTTTCATGTGATACGGGGATATGCCAGTAGGTTTTGGAAGCGGTTTGAATTTTTGATTTCCTAGTGCAACATGTCTTGTAATTGATTTAACTTTAGAATGATGCTCTTTCTTGTGCACACTCATGTGTATGTAATTTACAAATTTTGTATTAAGTATATTGTTTGAATTGTACGTTAGAAATAAAAGTAAAATGTTCTGTAACAATCTTCGTTTAAAATCTTGTGATAGTATCATGAGTATGCCTTTTTTATGATGAAAACAAATTGTCTGTGAAGATATGTTGGGTATAGTTCCTCCTCATCTCTTGCGCGAAATCATAGCCCGCGGAGATGTTCTAATGAAGCAATCGGCAATTGATACAATTGCATTATCCGAACAAGTACGAATGAATCGACAGACTTTTGCTACAAATGTTGTCGCGTCTGTTTCAACACAAAAAGAACGCCGCGTCTATGACGTACAAAATAAAAGTACACTTCCTGGTGTGTTGGTATTAACAGAAGGTGGAAAACCTGTCAAAGATCAAGCAGTTGGTGAAGCATACAACGGTGCTGGATGGACATATGATCTTTACAAAAATATCTATGGAAGAAATTCTATTGATGACAAGGGCTTGATATTGGACTCTTCAGTGCATTTTAGTAAAAATTATGATAATGCATTTTGGAATGGCAACCAAATGGTTTACGGAGATGGCGACGGAAAAATATTCAATCGGTTTACCAAGGCAATAGATGTGATAGGACATGAGCTTACACATGGCGTAACACAATATACTGCACAATTAGAGTATCAAGGCCAATCTGGGGCACTAAATGAGCACATTTCAGACGTTTTTGGCTCTATTGTCAAGCAATATTCTCTCAAGCAAAACGTCAAGCAAGCAGACTGGCTGATTGGACAGGGTCTTTTTACTGATAAAATACATGGAGTTGCATTACGCTCTATGAAGGCTCCTGGTACTGCATACGATGATCCTTTGATTGGAAAAGATCCACAGCCTGGAACTATGAATGATTACAATAATACCACTGAGGATAATGGTGGAGTTCACATCAATTCTGGCATACCAAACTATGCATTCTATCTTGTAGCAACTGAAATTGGGGGATATTCTTGGGAAAAATCTGGCATGATTTGGTATAAGACACTTGGTTTGTTGGAAAAAAATTCTGATTTTCAGGATATGGCAAAGTGTACATTTGAGGCAGCAGGCGATTTGTTTGGAAATGGATCTACTGAACAAGACGCTGTGAGTCAAGGCTGGAACGGTGTGGGAATAACAGTAAAGAGATAATTGTAAAGGTCACGTATGCATGTCTGTGAAGATACACTTTGAACGTACTGGCGGATTTGCAGGATTACGTACATCTATTTCACTTGATACTGACAAAATGTCACAGAGTGAATCTGAACAACTTTCTAGCATGTGTGCTAATGTGAATTTTTCTAATCTCCCCAAGTCAGAACCAAAAAGTGGTGCAGCCGATATTTTCCACTACAAAATTACTGTAGAATCAAAAGACGGCAAGAAAACAATAGAGACATCTGATCTATCCATTACTCCTGGATTTGAAAACTTGGTAAATTTCTTGTCTGGTAAAGCGTTAGAAAAATAACTGATAATCTTATCATGTCCATATTGGAATAAACAAAATATTTCTAGTGTGCTCTAGTGTGATGAGTATA
>DATEZN010000091.1:0-5696 GCA_035255545.1 Nitrosotalea sp.
AGGACCAGTAAATCTATTGAGAAATATGCTCGTACCAGAAAAAAGTCCAGTCTTAATTCCAAGACTAATTGTATCCATTTTTACAGATGTTTCTTTGTACAAAAATGCTCCAGGTTCAACATCAATTTGTTCACCTGCTTGTAATGTTTTTTCCAAGGTGTTACCATATCCATGAAGTGCAACTACCCCTGGACCCTTGAAAGTATCTATGAAAAATCCAGTTCCACCAAATAATAAATTAGAAATCCCCCTTATTCTGTAAAAGCCATATTCTATGCTGTCAGTAGCAAAAAGAAATTGGTGCTCTCGAACATCGATTTGTTCTCCAGATTGCAATTCAATGAATATCAATTGTCCTGTGGCATCTCTTGAAAATGCAATCTTACCATTTCCTTGAGCTTGTGTAACTACCACAGGAAGGCCTGCAAGCATGCGCTTTCCCACTCCTTTTAGTGTCTTTGAAGTAATTTCCACTTGAGTATCACGCCAGAGTAAAATATGATGTTCAAAGAAGATGGGTTTTGAATTTGGGTTTAAGCTAAGAGTAGCAACTGGCACCAGTTCACCTTCCAGAGTCATATTCATACCATCATAAATCATATCATGTTTTGTTTCGATTAATTTCAAATCTAATTTGAGAAAAACATTACAAACTATATCTTTTGTGTTACCGACAAGAATGAAAGACTATTCCTCAAAAATTACATAAGAGTCATATTTTCAGAAGAATATAACAAAAAGATATCAGAATGACTGACCTATATCGAGTGTTACCAGAGGAGATGGATGATCTTGTCACCAAACTTGGTCAACCGCGATACAGAGCAGACCAACTACTTCAAGCATTATACAACGAATCTCCAAAAAAAATGTCAGATTTACATCAAATTCCATCCGCCATGAGAGATGCGCTGATTAAAGACGGATACACAATAGGTTCTGAAGACGAAGTTCATCGAGTTGTAAGCGAAGACGGTCATACTACAAAGTTACTTCTCAAATTTGATGAAAAAACACTCATTGAAACAGTTCTCATGCAATATAGTCCATCACAAGACAAAACCCATCCAAGGTCAACAGTCTGTGTTTCAACTCAAGTGGGTTGTCCAATGGGTTGCGTGTTTTGTGCAACAGGACAAATGGGTTTTGAAAAAAATCTCAAAGCTGAAGAAATTATTTCCCAAGTACTCCACTTTGCACATATTCTTCGTCAGAGAGGAGAACATGTTACCAATCTAGTATTCATGGGAATGGGAGAACCACTTGCAAATTATGATGAGACCGTCAGAGCCATCAGATTACTGACACATCCTCGTGCCTTTGGATTAGGACAACGAAGTATCACAATTTCTACAGTTGGCGTCATACCAGGAATAGACCGTTTGGCAGATGAAGATATTCAAGTAAAACTCGCAATTTCACTTCATGCCCCAAATGATGAATTACGCAAAAAACTTGTTCCCACTGCAGGACCTCATTCAGTTGGAGATTTGATTACAGCTGCAAAACGTTATTTCAAAAAAACAGGACGACGTGTTACTTTTGAATATGCATTAATTGATGGCATCAATGACTCTACCAAAGTAGCGTCAGAGCTTGCATACATTTTGAAAGGTAATGGCGCACACGTGAATCTCATTCCAATGAATCCCACTGCAGGAGGATTCAAGCGTCCGGATAGAAAAAGAGTGCTGGCGTTTCAGCAAATACTTCGTAATGGAGATGTAAACTGTACAGTACGTGTTGAAAAAGGTGCCGAGATCTCAGCAGCTTGTGGTCAATTACGAACAGACATGATAGAGAAAATTCGCTAGCAAATACCTTAGAAAAATAATCTGCAAACGTCTAAATAAAAAAGAATATGATTTATTCATATGACACTTTCAAACCGTGAAAAAACAGTAATAATCACATCTCACTTGGTCTCACTTTATTCACAAATGATCGAAGATGGAAAGATTCCTCAGAGTCAATCAGTCATAGACTTTTTGATGAAAAACATTCCTCAAGAATACAAGTCGGAACTTTCAATAGATTTGATCGATGATGTGTTTAGTTTTATCTCAAGTAGACCCATGGAACTTTCATAAACCCCAAAAATAGAGAACATATCATGACTTCAATTGCTACTCTTGGCTCTCATTGTGCGCTTCAGGTTCTCAAGGGAGCAAAAGATGAGGGCTTTAAGACAATACTAGTTTGTGAAAAAAAGCGTGAAAAACTTTATCGAAGATTTCAGTTCATAGATGAATTCGTACTAGTAGATTCTTTCAAGGAGATAATGGACCAGAAATGCTCTAAAATACTCCAAGAAAATGATTCAGTGGTAATACCACACGGTACACTGATTGCTCAGATGAGTTCATCTGAAATAGAATCAATCAAGACACCAATTTTTGGAAACAAGTGGATTCTCAGATGGGAATCGGACAGAAACATGAAAGAAAAACTCATGGTGGAATCAAGCTTAAAGATTCCAAGATCTTTACAAGGTCCAAAAGACATCAAGGGGTTGACAATTGCAAAAAGACATGGTGCTGCAGGAGGCAAGGGATATTTTCTTGCAACAAATGAAGAAGAGTACATAAAAAAACGTGACAAGCTTGTCAGAGAAGGAATAATCAAAGGAGACCAAGACTTGTACTTGCAAGAATATGCATTAGGAGTTTCCGCATATTTACAATACTTTTATTCTGAACTAAAAGAAGAACTAGAATTTTTTGGTGTTGATAGAAGATATGAATCAGACATTGATGGTTTAGGAAGAATCCCTGCAAAAGAGCAAATTGATGTTGATTTGATTCCTTCATTTAATGTGGTAGGTAACAGTCCTCTAGTATTGCGCGAGTCTTTACTTGAAGACGTTTATGCAATGGGAGAAAGATTTGTAGAAGCTGCAAAGAGGCTTGTTGCACCAGGAATGTCAGGACCATTTTGTCTTGAAGGTGTATACGATGCAGATGGTAAATTTACTACATTCGAGTTTTCAGCAAGAATAGTAGCAGGTACAAATCTCTATGTTGATGGCTCGCCATATTCATCATTAATTTATGATGAGCCAATGAGCATGGGAAGAAGAATAGCTCGTGAGATTAAGAACGCTGCAAACAAGAACGACCTGTCAAAGATAGTTACGTGATCATACCATGACAAAATAGAATTTGTTTGATTTATGCGCCGCCAAGTGTCACAATAAGATCAGTGATAAAGCCTGCACACAAGCCGACAAAAATTCCTACCATCAGAACATTGTTCGTAGTTTGTTTTCGTCCAGAATTGTACATCAACATTGACACGTAGATAAGAGCGCCTCCAGCCATTGATAAAAATAAAATGTATGCTACATCAGAGACCCACAAGCTTCCAAGCATGGTTCCAACAAAGGTAGGACCCCCACCAATCAATCCTACTTTGGCCAAGAATTTCGCGTTAGGCTTTTTCAATATTCCAGTGAGCGGACCTGCAATACCAAACCCTTCAGTAGTATTGTGCGCTCCAAATCCAATTATTAGAATAATTGCAAGACCAATTTCCCCCGCAACATAAGACTGACCGATTGCCAAACCTTCACTAAAATTATGTGCACCAATTCCAACTGCAATCATCATTGCAAGTTTGTATGCATTTGCCTCATGGAACAATCTACGAAGATGATCATCACCCTCCTTGAGGTTATCAAGTGACAATATCTGTGGAAAACTTTTTGTCATGAATTTTATCTCATAAAATACCAGTCCCAGTAGACCAATTGCAATACCTCCAAAGAGTGCTGCAAGATCAACTACTGCTGTTTCAATCGAGCCTTTTCCAGCAGACGCATTAGTTGCAGCTGTTGATGCAGTATCCCACCCATGACTGAATACATCTATTATTAGAAATACCAAAATTCCAAGCGCAAATGCATTAAGGAATCCTTTTCTTTTATGACTAAGATTCTGCAGTGCTGCAACTGGCAAGCCAAGAAATATCGTAAAACCAGCTATTGCTCCAAGTAACAAAAGTTGCCAATAATCAATCATTGATTCAGTCAGGATCAGCTAACTTTATTTAAATTACAAACTTGTTCTACGTTCTTAGAATAACTCGCGTCGTTTAAATAGTTAGGCTTGCCTAATTCAAAAAATATTGAAAAAGAAAGTACCACTATCGCAACTCAAAAAATATGATGTAAATCAAAAAATTCTTGAAGCATTAGCTGATGCCCAGTCAAGATCAATATTGTTTTCAATCATAAAGGAAGGAATGACTGCCTTGGAGTTGTCAGAAAAATATAGAATTCCACTCAGCTCAGTTTACAAAAAGATTTCAGATTTGGAAGAGTTGACACTTGTCAAAGTAGACAAGTGGATATTATCAGAGAGTGGAAAAAAATTCAAGGTGTACAAGAGCAGAATAAGTAGGGCAGAGGTGAGCATAAGAAAACCAGAGCCGACCATAACATTGAGTCCCAATTAAAACACTGGTCAAATAGTTAATATTCAAAGAAAATCCATTGAAAAAAAGTGAAAAGATACTATTTCGTTGTCATTCCCATTATAATTACAATAGCTGCGGCACTCTACATGACATCTCCCCATGAAAACAAGGCTGCTACAGAATTAACCCCGCAAATGATCATGGAGAACGGCTCACCCATTTTGGGGGATCCTAATGCAAATGTGACCATTGTAGAATTTGGAGATTATCAGTGCACATACTGCCACATGTTTCATGAAAACACCAAAGCTGCATTGTTACAACAGTATGTCGACACAGGTAAAGTCAATTTTGTATTTCGAGATTTTCCTCTAAATGGACCTGATTCAGTTTTGGCTGCAGAAGCAGCATATTGTGCAGGAGACCAAAATGAATACTGGCAGTATCATGATGAACTATACAAAAACTGGGCAGGAGAAAAGACAGGATGGGTAAATCAAAAATCATTAGATACGTTTGCTACAACAGTTGGCCTAGATTTAGGCAAGTTTGATAAATGCATGTCAAATAATACGTATGAACAAAAAGTGTTAGACAATCAAAAATTCGGTGAAAATATTGGAATAGACGGCACACCATCATTTATCATATTTAGCGGTAAACAAATTACAAAGTTAGTAGGCGCACAGCCATTATCAGAATTTCAACAAGTCATAGATAAATTTCAAAATAGCTAAAGGTAGTTGAACAATGGTCAAACCCAAGATAGAAAAACAAGATTCTGTAAAATTATACAAACTACGAAAGATGTTAGAAGACTTGTCTGATCATTCAGGACGAGGAACAGAATTAATTACGCTCTATGTTCCTCCAAAAAAAGCATTACATGAAGTCATAAACACACTTCGTGAAGAGCAAGGAACTGCAGACAACATCAAGTCTGATCTTACAAGAACCCATGTAGTAGATGCACTATCCAGAGTAATTCAAAGATTAAAGCTGTACAAGGTATCTCCTGACAAAGGACTAGTCATGTTTTGCGGTGCACTTCCACCACAAGGAGGCGGACCAATTGGAAGTGAAGTGATAAAATTATTTGAGATAGAACCTCCAAAGGAATTACAGACATTTCTTTACAGATGCGATGATCATTTTCATGTAGACATTCTCAAAGACATGCTAAAAGACGACAACATGATTGGATTTTTGGCAATTGATGCAAAAGATGCTGGATGGGGATTGTTACGTGGCGACAAACTAGACGTACTATCAGAGACATC
>DATEZN010000092.1:0-4869 GCA_035255545.1 Nitrosotalea sp.
AGCACTTTGATTCGCCGCCCAACTTCCTGCCGTTTTTGGTGCTTCATGAATTTGAGGCGTTGTTGTTTTCCTCTGTGGACGAATTGCCGCGTGCGCTTTATGAATCGCGCAAGCAACCAGAGTTTGCGGCAATCCGCGCGAGCGTGGCATCGCCTGAAGAAATCAACGAACGCCCGGAACACGCTCCTTCCAAGAGAATCATAGATATGTTCCCAGCCTATAAAAAAACTTTAAACAGTGAAGGATCAAAAATTACTCAAGACTTTGATGATATCATGGCAAACCTATCTGCAACAGCACATTATTCTGGCTTGACAGAATCTGTCAATACTACTGAAGGAGGTAGGGGTGGACTGGAGATAATTACTGGAAAAAATGACATACTAGTTGTATCACAATCAATATCTGAGAAAGCTGATGCACTGCTTGATGCCAAAACAGTAAAGGAAGAAAAGGCTACTGTGGTGATGAACCCTGACTTTGTTGCATTGCTCTCACATGAAATTCTTGGTCATCCATCTGAAGCTGATAGGGTGCTTGGAAAAGAGATGGCATGGGCTGGCGGTGCATGGTGGGCAGGAAAACTTGGAACAAAGATTGGTTCTTCTGAGCTAAACGTAATTGACGATCCAACCATTCCGTCTAGTCTTGGATGGTACAAGTATGATGATGAAGGTGTGCCTGCAACAAGAAAAATCTTGGTAGAAGATGGAGTGTTGTGCAACCACATGCAAAGCCGAGAGACTGCGTCACTTTTTGATACAGAACCAAACTCGTCAATGCGTGCAACTGGATATTCGTTCATGCCTCTTGTAAGGATGGCATGCACATGCATTGCACCTGGAAACTGGGATCCTGCCGAGATGATAAAGGATGTAAAAAATGGCTTTCTAATATCTAACATGAAAATTCCATCAATAGACATGATGCGATACAATTGGAGTATCTCGTGTCAGTATGCACAAAAAATTGAGAACGGAGAACTAGGCGAACTGTTGCGGGATGTAATTGTCATGGGAAACTCGCCAGAGTTTTTCGAGTCAATTGATGCAAGGGGGAAAGATTTTCAGGTAAGACCAATTGGAAACTGTGGAAAAGGTGACCCGATGCAAATTATGCGGATGGGAAATGGCGGTCCACATATACGTGGCAAGTCGATTGTAAAAAGCGTGGCAACATAAAATGTCTGATAAACTAGATGCTGTAAAAAACAGAGTAATCTCGTGTGTTAACTGTAGTTTATCAAAATCAAGAACAAATGCTGTACCTGGAAATGGAAACAAAAACTCTGATGTTATCTTTGTAGGGGAAGCCCCTGGACGAAACGAAGATCTAAAGGGACAACCGTTTGTGGGAACTGCAGGACAGATTCTTTCTGAAGCACTAACATATGCAGGGTTTGAGCGAGAAAATGTTTACATTACAAATGTAGTAAAATGCAGACCGCCAGATAACCGACAGCCATTGACAGACGAGCGTACTGCGTGCAGGCCATATCTATCCGAAGAGCTTGAAATCATAAAGCCAAAAATAGTTTGCATACTTGGAAACACGGCATATCGTTCATTGCTTGATGGTAGTGAGATAACGAAAAATCGTGGCAAGATTGTAAAAAGTAATGGCCAACTTTATTTTGTGACTGTCCACCCAGCTGCTGTGATATACAATCCTGGTCTGAGGCAGGTACTCAAGGATGATTTTGTCTTGCTTGCAAAATCTCTGGATAAATTAAGAAAGGGTTTGGACGTAGAAATTTCACAATGAAGGTACTTGCACGCTCATTTTATGACCGAGATACAGTTGATGTTGCAAAAGACCTGCTTGGAAAGATACTTGTTAGAAAAATTAATGGACATGCCATATCTGGAATAATTGTAGAAACTGAAGCCTATCGATACAAAGACGATCCTGCAAGCCATACTTTTGGTGGACTGACTGGACGAAACAAGGCCATGTTTGGACCTGTTGGATGTGCCTATGTCTATTTTACATATGGGATGCATTACTGTGTAAATGCAGTGGCTAAAAGTTCAGATTTTGAAGCAGGTGCGGTATTGCTTCGATCTCTTGTGCCAAAACAAGGAATTGATTTCATGTCAAGGCAACGAAAAACCGACGATATATCAAATTTAACAAATGGTCCTGCCAAGCTTACTCAAGCATTAGCGATAACAAAAAAAGAGTATGGACAAGACCTGACAAAAAAATCAAGTCTGTACATCACTGATGGATTTGAAATAAAACAATCCAAGATTTTATCGGGCCCACGAATTGGAATAAAAAAAGCAACTGACAAGATGTGGAACTTTAAAACAAAAAGTATCCTTGACTAGCTAGGAGTTTGATCTGGTCTTGGGCCAAGTATGGCAGTCAAGTCAAGTGATTTTCCTTGTCTGTTTATTGTCAAAACTACCTTGTCTCCTACATTTTTCTTTTCGTCAAGATATGATATTACATCATAGATTGTCTTGACTGGATGTCCATCTATTGCAGTGATGATGTCTCCACCATGGAGGATATTGTTCTCGTCTGGTGTGGCAGGAATTATTCCTGCCTTGTCTGCAGGTCCTCCTTTGATGGTACTTTCAATTATTACTCCCTTGAAGTTTCTTGCCAGTCCGTTTGCAAGGGCTACATCTGAGTCAAGGCTTCTTCCTGATATGCCAAGATATGGATGAGTATATGTTCCGTTTTTGATCAAGACAGGAGCTATTCTGCTTATTGCATCTGCAGGTACCGCAAATCCAACTCCTGCAAAGTCTCCTGTATTGGTACTGATTGCAGTATTCATTCCTACCACTTTGCCATCAAGGTCTAGCAGAGGACCTCCAGAATTTCCTGGATTTATTGCTGCGTCAACTTGAATCACATCTGGTATTGAAAATCCTGCCGAGCTGTCATCTGGAAGCAGTCTTCCAATCTGACTAATTATTCCAGTTGTCATTGTATCACTTAGTCCAAATGGATTGCCTATTGCAATAACTTGCTGTCCTACATCAAGATTTGACGAGTTTGTAAGGGTCAACGGAACAAGTTGCTCGTCAGAAAAATTATCTATTATCTGTATTACTGCAATATCATTTCCTGGATCGGTTCCTACAACTTTGGCAGTGTAAGTATTTCCATCAATGAATGAAACATTTACTGTCTTTGATCCTTCTACAACGTGATTGTTTGTAATTATCCTTCCAGCGGTGTCATACACAAAGCCTGATCCAAGTCTTGTAGACTGGCTTGCAAGTGGCTGACCATTGACTATGAAATTGTTATCTACTGTTGAGACCTTGCTTGTTATCTGTACTACAGAATTCTCGGTGTTCTTGTAAATCTGTGTAAAAGTCGAATCTTGTGATGCAAGAGATGATCCAGCTCCTGCTGGTCCTGGAGGGCCTTGTGGACCGGGTGGACCTGGAGGTCCAGGTGGTCCTTGGACTGCACCTTGTGATGCATCGTTTAGCATTTTTCCATTACTAAATTGTAATACAACGGTACCGGCAAGAACTATGGTTATTGCAACAAGTATGATCTCTAGTTTTCTCATGACAAAGTCTCTGTATCAATTCTGTATTTCAAAATATTATATTTTACTATCAATTGTTCCTTGTACATTGTAGAATCATCGAGTCTAATTTTTCTGTATTATCCTTTGCTAAACTTTGGTAATCATTACCTAAATATACACAGAATTCACTGGTTTTATAGTGGGTAAAAAGCAAAAGAACAAGTCAAAATCAAAGTCTAGTAGTCCAATTACAAAGGGTCTAGTAATTACTGTTGCAGTTATTGCTCTAGCCGTTGCAGGCGGTGTGTATTATTTATGGGAATCATCAGTTCCGGTAAATGAAAATCATCCAGTATTTGCAACTGCTTCAAATGTCTATGTGCTTGCAACTCACAATGACCAAGGATATTATTATGATGAACAATCTACTAAAACTGGAAAGAAATCAATCTCTAGTACCAATACAGATCCTGTAATTCACGTTGCACAAGGAACACTAGTTGCATTACATGTGATAAATGAAGATAAAGATACGGGTTCTGACCAAGATCTCAACATTGATGCATTTAATGTCCACACAAGACACTTGAAGTACTTTGAGGCTCAAACCATAAACTTTGTTGCAGACAAGACTGGCAACTATCAGTATTATTCTAAAATACATCCAGAGATGAACGGCACGTTTACTGTGGATCCATAAACTTGACTGCCAAAATACTTTTTAAAAAGTCTGTCAACTTTAAACAGGAAATGGCCACATAAATATGAGCGACGATAAAACGCAAAGTTCTCGTTTTGATGTACTTGATTTAATGGATAGTTTCATAAAAAAAATTCTTGAACTACGACGAATTCTTCTTGGTGTGTCCATCTCTGGCTTTATCTTGGCCCCTTTTGCAATTGGACTCTCAATATTTCTTCTAACTCACAAAAACTTTTTCATCGTCTTGGAGCATGAATATGACTTTGGTATGGCACTGTGTATACTGCTTGGATTAATAATTGCAATATCTGTGGGTTGGATGATAACTGGAATCAGGCAATACAAGACACTAAAGTCATGGAATAAAAAATACCACGAATATCTCCAACAAAAAGACGATATTGACAAAAAGATTGCGTCAAAATACGGATTAGATTCTGACTAGAACTCGTTTCTAGTCTCGGTTTTCTTCTTTCTTGGAAATAAATTCTCATAAGGCTCCAAGATTGTTTTACAAAATTCTATCCCTTTTGGTGCTGGCTTGTACATGGTTATGATACGTTTTCCAAGATGTCTTTCTTCACTCTGAATCAGAATGTTTGCTTCCAGTTCATCAAGTATTGACTTGTGTTTTTTTAAATTCAGGCCACAAAAGCTAACCAAA
>DATEZN010000093.1:0-2208 GCA_035255545.1 Nitrosotalea sp.
TGTTTGATGGTACCCATACTAATTTGGAATCACATAAGGACATGTTAAACTTTTGAATCAATCTGTTTAACAAAAAAAAGACTAGATGATTTTGATATTATAGCCATAAATAACGGCAGTATTTTACTAGATCATGCCAGGTATGAAATGCGTATCATGCGGAATTGGATTCTTTTCTGCCACTGGTTCAGACAAATGTTCCAAGTGTTCAGACAAGGGAGGCCATCATGAAGCCGCAGCAAGTCATGACTCTTGTGGTTGCGGTCATAGCCACTAACCCACTTTTTCTTATCATAAAATAAAATCAAGTTTTTCAAATCCGTATTGAATTAATAGTGTATACATGGAAAATAAAAAACATGGATTATGATGTAGTCATAGCAGGCGGAAGTGTTGCAGGCCTCTTGTGTGCAAGAGAAATTGCAGCCAAGAACCATCGAGTCCTAGTAATAGAAGAAGACTCTGAACTGGGAACACCAGAGCACTGTGGTGGAGTAGTCAGCATCCCTGCAATAGATGATTTGGGAGTCATACCAATGAGGGCCACACTAGACAACAAGATACGCTCTGCAAAAATAGTAGCACCATCTGGAAAAGATTTCACAATTGATGCAAGAAATCAACAAGTCATAGTCTTAGACAGACGAGAATTTGACAAGCAGATTGCACACCAGGCTCAGGTCAAGGGTGCAGAGATTAGAGTAAAGACATCATTACGAGAGATTACAAAAGAAGGCATACGAACATCAGACGGTGATATAAAATGCAAATTTGTGGTAGACGCAAGAGGCGTAACATCACTTGTTCAAAAAGATAGAACTGGAACTCTCCAGTCAGCACAATACGAAGTCTTTGCAAACTGGATAGAAAAAGATAGAATCGAAGTACATTTAGACCAAGAAAAATATCCAGGATTTTTTGCATGGGTCATACCCACTAGAAGAGACGAGGCTAAGGTAGGAGTAGCTGGAAGAGGAATCAATCCAGCTCAAGTGATTGAAGAATTTCTCAAGAAAAAAGGAAAACATTCCACCATCAGAAAAATATTTGCTCCAATTTGGATAAAAGGACCAATCAAAGAATTTGTCACCGGAAACATAATCACAATAGGTGACGCAGCGGGACAGGCCAAGCCCACAACAGCAGGAGGAATTTATTCATCAGGAATTGGAGGTATCCTTGCAGGTAATGCAATTTCCAAGTTTTTAGAATCAGGAAATAAATCAGATCTAGAAGAATATCAAAAAGAATGGAATAAAAAATTTGGTAAGGAATTTGAGAACATGCTTCTTGCTCGTTCTCTTCTTGAGAGAATGGACAACAAAACAATCGATTCAATATTTGGTACCATAACACCAAAGATACTCGATGAGATCTCAAAAGAAGGAAGTTTTGATTTTCATACTACATCTGTTGCAAAACTACTTGGTGTGAAAGGATCGGTCAAGGCAGTACAAGCAATTCTTGGAAATGAATTGAGAAGATTGCTGAGCTAAGTTGAAAATGATAAGCAAGGTATAAATTCGGTAGAAATCGACTTTTTATCATGTCATCGACGATAACATTACCCGTGTGTAGTTCTTGTCACAGACCAATAATGCCTAACGATAAGTGTGTAAAATTCAATTGCCCAGATTGCGGCTCATTATTGCTTTGGAGATGTGAAAGTTGCAGAGAAGCAGCCAGAGTATACAAATGCAATTCATGCAAATTTGAAGGACCTTAAAAATTGGCACGACTCTCACTTAGAGCAAAAATTCTTCCAACTGGAATTGAGATAAATCTAGACGATGTTGCAAAAAAGATTACTAGTGCACTAACAGAAGGCATAGTACTTTCAAAATATACAAAAGAGCCACTTGCTTTTGGTCTCTATTTCATTAATGCAGAGTTTGCCCTAGACGACAAGGAAGGTCAAATGGATTCTCTTGTAAATGCAGTACGTGGAATTGAAGGAGTTGGAGAATTCGAAGTATTGGGCTTGAGCAGAACATCTGTTGATATGAAGTAGGTGCCTAATTGGTAAAAAAAGACTAACTGCTACAAATGCGGGTCGGCGAAGCAAAACAAAGAGACGTTGGAAAAAGACGAGCTAGAATAGAACCAGAGGCAATGGAATTTTTAAAAGTTGAAGCAGGTGATATGGTTGAGATCATTGGAAAAAGATCAAGCTGTGCAGTAGTTTGGCCTGCAGATGATGACAACAAG
>DATEZN010000094.1:0-4817 GCA_035255545.1 Nitrosotalea sp.
TCCAGTTGCAGACAATGGTGATACCATTTTAAAAGAATATCAAAATGGAACAATTAGTCAGGCCCAGTTTTATACAGAACTCAAGGCGCGAAACTGGACTGATGAGCAGATAAGACAGGCACTCGCAGTAATAGGAAAATTACCACATCAGATGGGCATCCCAGGTCCTGATGACAAATTATCAATAGATCAAAACTCCACAGCCAGTCCAACAAACACCATACAAAAAAATACTACAAATCAAAATGTGTCACAACTAGGAATTCAACCACACGCCAATATCAACGTCAAAGCACAAGACAACATCTCATTGCAAATTCAACAAAGTCCTTCAACAAACAATCCAACACAAAACAATTCTACGCTTCAACCTCCTCAAAACAATCCCATGTGGAATAATATCATATTAGGATTGTCAATCATAGCTGCTGCAATAATGGGAATAGTCATCATATTTGTAAAAATATACAGAAATAAAACAAATACTAGATAAATTATTCAGAGAATTCAAATGAGATCATTGTCTTGTCAATTTTTACATCCATTTTTTTATTAAAGACTTCTTCAAATATCAATTCAAGAATTGTCTTGTGATATACAGACCAATTTTTCCCTAGTTCATGTTTCATAACATATCTATGAAAACCATCATCTTCATGAACATGACTTACTTGAACCGCCGAGTTTATCATTCTCAACTCAAACCACGCCAAAAAGGACTGGATGTCAATTCTACCTTTCATAAATAATGCCATATTTTTTACCTCATCTTTTCCAACACGAGTAGCAATATCGACTATTTCCTTTTGCCCAAGTTTGCTAAAAATATGGACAAAGACCTGCTTGTTTATTATTACAAATCCAACTGTGGACTCGTACATACCCCAATCTAGAAACTGTCGGAGTGCTTGATTTACAAGCGTATTAGTGCTTATTTGTCTATGCTCAGACTCGTTACGTAATCTTTTGATAGTATTTTCGTCAAGACGGAATGTAATAGTAGATGTTTTTTTACTTGCGCTCAACTCCTTTAGTATGTATTACTAAGCTTTTAAGATTTGTACAGATTTATTGTATAAAGCACGCTAATAAATTTGACACAACAATGTTACTCGTGTTTTTAATAAAATGATTCACTATGATATATCATGCAAATGGTTCCAGATCCATCAGGAGAAATGTATGCATGGATTGCAATGGCTGCAATGAGTGCAATTGCCTCAGCTCTAGGAATATTCACTATCCAGAAAAGACATAGATAGAAAGCATATTTTTATTATTTATTTTATCAAGTTTTTACAGACTAGATTCGGATTCTAAATATAATTTTTTTAGATCATTATATCGTGCCCGTATAGTAGTAGAAGTAACACCCGAAGCCCGAGTTATTTCTGCTTGTGTCTTTTGTTCTGTATTTAGAACACAAGCCAAATAAAGCGATGCCGCTGCTAATGCTTTTGGATTCTTACCTTGTGTAAGACCTGTTTCCTCAGCTGTACAGAGTATATCCAAGGCAGTTCTTTGAGATTTTTCACTAATTTGTGCCTCATTTGCAATTCTTGTGAGAAATTCTTTAGAACAAAAAGGAACTACAGATAGATCAAATTTTTCAATCAGATTTCTATAGGTTCTTGAAATTTCTTTTCTACCCATGTTACTTGTAAGAGAGATCTCAAGAATAGATCTTGGTATTCCACTTTGCTTGCAAGATGCATAAACACATGCGCACATTAGATTTTTTGATTTACGGCCAACAGTCATTTTGGCTCGCATTGCTTTTCTATATAGATGAGCAGAGTTTTCTGTCACAGAGTCAGGCATTCCCAATTTCATCTGCAACATGTTTAGAAATAAAAGAGCAGACCGTAGTGTTTTGTTTCTAGAAGTAACACTCCTAGTATTCAACATCTTTAAACGATAAAATTCACTCTGAGTTGTTCTAGAAAGAACATGTCCTAAACCATCCCTGTCTGAAATTACGGTGGTCATGTTCATATCGAACATTGTTAAAGAATTAGCCATTCCAGAACTTTTTTTTGCCAGAGAATCTGTCGAGTCATATCCATATGGTAAGATAGTTTCTAAAGATTTTTCTTCTAAAACTAGTCCACATGAGCCACAAAGAATTTCACCTGAAACACTATCAGTCACTATTGGCCATCCCTTGCAATTAGGTGTAATACATTTTGAAAAAAAATCATTTATTTTCTGAGGATTATTTACAGATACACCCAATTCTGATTTTACCAGCATTTGCTTGTGTTTACTCACGAATCAAATCCGCCCATTGTTTTCTGTCTTTGAACTGAAAAGGTTCAATTTTTTCAATATCTTCTTTTATCAATTGTAATGCCAGTTCAGCTTCATTTCGTAATTCTTCTGAGATGTTCCTAGAACGAATTTGTGCAATCCCCTTGAGATCATAATTCATTTCAACTTCCAAAAGAGTTTGACTTCCAATTTGGGTAACCAAAATATCTTTTATGCCAATTATTGAGCCCCTAGTCCATTTGATATGAATACCTTCAATAGGAAAAAGAGTAACTTTTTGATAACATTTATCAGAATTACTCAATATCACCTCCCGCGTGAACACGTTTCTACCATGAGAGGTATTTCGCACTCTTTCTATGCCCTTCCAAAAATATGGATCTCGTTCAATTGCAGATATTACATTCCAAACTTGTTTAGCTGAAGCGTTTATCATTATTTTTGATACAACACGAATCATACATCAATATCACAAACTTCAGTTAAAGCCTAGTTAGTACACACTGCAATCTATGTTATTCAAATACAATAATCACAAAAACAAATGGTGCAAGAGACATTTGTTCTCATAAACTGTTACCTTGGAAAAGAACAACAAATTGTGAAATCATTACAAAAATTACATAATGTCAAGGAAGTACAGGCAACACATGGAGTATACGACATTATAGCAAAAATTGAAACTGAGACAGAAGAAGAATTAAACAAGACAGTATGTTCAAAAATTCTAGGCCTAAAACCAGTTACTAGTGTACTTACACTTCAAACAGAATAGTCGTTTATACCACACTAGAGTTATAGCTTGTCGCCAAAATTTTTCGTGTGCTCATCAACTTCATCCTGTGGAGAAGGAGAATTGTCATGTTTGTGTTCACCTTTGTGAATGCGACCAAACATTTTCTTTTGATGTTCTTCTCTTGAATGATGAAGTCTATCTGCTTCATGGATGAACTCTTTCCCACATGTAACACATTTGACAATGTCACGATGATGTTCATGACGAGCATGTTTTATCAAATCCTCATAAACTGTAAACTTGGTATCACATTGTTCACATTTGAATTTCTTTTTAAAAAGATCCAACGTTAACGAGGAGATATGGCGGACTAATAAAACTGTCGTATTAAGATACAACGACATTACAGAAAAGATGTTAAATAATCAAAATATCAAATTGATATCATGTTTGATAATATATTTTCCAAAGTTACCAAGGCTCCAGAATTTCCCTTAGAGTTTGATTGGATAAACACAAAAGAACCGCTCTCTCTTGAAAAACTCAAGGGTCATGTCATAGTATTAGATTTTTGGACTTATTGTTGCATAAATTGCATGCACACATTACCAGTACTTGCAGAACTTGAAGAAAAATACAAAGACATGCCAGTTGTATTCATAGGAGTACATTCTGCAAAATTCTTCAATGAGCAAGACATGAAAAATATCGAGCAGGCAGTAGCAAGATACGAGATATCACATCCAGTACTTGTTGACAAGAAAATGACTGTCTGGAACAAGTTTGGAATTAGTGGGTGGCCTACAATTGCCATAATTGATCCAAATGGAATTCTAGTATACAGACAGTCTGGAGAGGGACAAAAAGAGATGGTAGAGGATACAGTTGATGTTCTTTTGGAAAAACATGAAAAATCCCACACATTAGCAAGAGAACCAATCAAGATTGTAAAAACTACCAAGAAGAGTAATACAACACTGTCTTTTCCAGGCAAGATATCAATATCAAAAGACAGGATTGCCATATCAGATTCGAACCACAACCGAATCATTGTCACTGATCTTTCAGGCAAAATACTTCACACCATTGGAAGTGGCAAGATAGGTCTAGCAGATGGCAAATTTTCAGATGCGACATTTTTTAGACCTCAGGGAGTTTCGTGGAAAGATGATTTTATTTTTGTTGCAGATACAGAAAACCACGCATTACGAAAAATAGATTTGCAAAACAACCAAGTCACTACACTTGTTGGGACAGGCAAGCAAGGTCCATGGAGATCATCAGGTGGCAAAGGAAAAGACATTACAATTTCATCTCCATGGGATGTTGCAGTAAAAGATAACTTGATCTTTATTGCAATGGCAGGAAATCACCAGATATGGACATATGATACCAACATAGATGTAGTAAGACCTTTTGCAGGAAATGGTCAAGAAGACATCATCGATGGTAACAGGATGCAGGCACAACTTGCACAACCAAGCGGAATTTTCATTCATGATGACATAGTATTTTTTGTAGACAGTGAAACATCATCTGTACGAGAGATAGATCTCAAGACAGAATATGTTAGGACCATCGTAGGTCACGGATTATTTGCATTTGGACACAAGGATGGTAAAACAGGTGAAGCATTATTCCAACACCCATTAGGATTGTGTGCAACTGCAAACAAAATATTTGTTGCAGATACGTACAATTCTTCAATCAGAGTGATTGATCAAGATGATGATTCAGTTAAGACATTAATTGGAAAACAAGGCATGAGTACAATATGCAGATTGGATGATCCAAGTTGCGACACGCTAGG
>DATEZN010000095.1:0-9199 GCA_035255545.1 Nitrosotalea sp.
GCATTTTTGAATTTACATGTGAATCAGTGTTTACATATGAAGGCATTATCAGAAGAGATACAAGTATCAAAGATGTTGTGAATAAAATGTATTGGGTTTTCATATTTTACATGTACGGTATTGTCATAGTTTAAAAAAGTGGTGTAGATTTCCTCCGAGTTTAAACATTTAAAAATTTAAGCAAACCACTGGTCTAAATTCTGACTCTTTTTCTCTAGCGCTTTTCTCAGTCTATTCAACGAAGTATCTACACGGTCAAGTGAAAAACTTCTCTCTTTTGTGAGGTAATTTACAACTCCTGCATAATCAACATCGCTAAACTTTATCTCAGACACGTCAGCAATTTTTGGATTTAAGAAAATATCACGTATCTGTTTATAGTCAATCTCTTCTAATTTCTCTTGTATCTGGGAGACATTCTCAAGGGAACCGTGGTCTTTTATCATCTTCAACGCAGTCTTGGGGCCAATCCTCTCAAATCCATCCGGATTAAAGTCAGTGCCAATCAAGATGCCAATGTCGACAAGCTGCTCGCGTGTTACGCCAAGAGATGACAAAGTCTTGTCAAGCTGTATTATCTCAGGCTCTACCTCAATTGTAGTATTGCGGTTTGGCAGTTTTCTCTTGCCACTGTTTGTAAAGTTTCTAACAAGTTTTTTTGCACCAAACAACATGGAATCAAAGTCCTGGCTTGCAGATGCATGAGCCTGCCCTGATACTGTCATTTGTGCAGCAGTTGCCTCACCCTCTGATGGTGCCTGTATCCATGGTATGCCAAACAAGTCCAAGAATCTTTTTGACTCGTCCACCATGTCATCTCGCAAAACAGATGTCTGCTGGGCATATTTTTTTGCATCAGCATAATTTCCCTCACTGATTGCAATCTCGTATTTTATTGTAGCATCTTTTTTTACCTGCTTTCTTCTTTGTATCTCTGCAGACTTTAATGATGGAGACTTGCCATCAAAGACATAGACTGGCTTTATTCCAAGTGACAAAAAATTAATGTTCCTATAAAAAAGTCCGCTGATGTGACTAGTTATCTTTCCATTGTAATCAGTCAATGGCAATCCGTCAGGTCCTCGAATTATTGATAGAAACTGGTATATTGCATTGTATGCATCTATTGCAACAATCTTTGATGTAAACGATTCAAGGTTTGTCCTGTCCCTCACACAAAGCTGTTTTAGATCTAGGCCCATCTCTGTTTACGTTGTTTTCAAGTATTCTTATTTCTTTTTTAGAGATTTGTCCCAGCCCTTTTCGATTATCTCTTCGTAAATGTTTGATAGTTTTGGTATTGCTGCTCCCTTTTCTGCTGCGATTTTTACCTTTTCCCTGTAGTACAGTTCTATTTCTTTTGCAGTCGTGTCGTCAATTGTTATGGAAATTCTAGTCTTTGCCAAATGGTATCACAAAATCACTGTACAAATATCAATAATAAATTATCTATTATCAATTTTTCTCTGTTTGCGGTATGATTGTAAATCCTTCTTTTGTTGGAACCATTCGGACAGGCGTGTCTTCTGCAAGGCCGATTTGGGTCAAAATTGAGGCTAGAGTGAGATCATCTGGAACTGCATGCTTGATTCCTGCGTATTCTATTGAGACTGTCTTTTTTGTTATTGTCTCCATCTGTCTAGATAATAAATTATCTACTTTATATCTTTTATTATATACTTGATCTACTGATCAGTTAATTGTCATGTTATTTATGTCCCAAAACCGGACTTGATGTCAAGTGCCAGGTTAGCCAAGCGGAACGGCGACCGCCTCGAGATCAAAAACAAGGTAGCGGTTATGCGCAAGCATGCAGGGGTTCGAATCCCTTACCTGGCGCTTTTTCTCCAATCAAATTTTGATCAAAGTTTTGTAATTTGGTATGGTAGATAACTCTAGAACAATTTTAGCATAACTACTCTAGCCAGTAGCAACAAAGCTAATTTTGATGAGAGATCTATGCAGAATAAAAATTCTCGGGCTTGGTATAATTCTGATTTTCTTTCTATGCCAAAATAATGATGCTGTGGGTCAAGTGGATTCAAATCCATGCATCGTGCCGACCTCAGAAGATTATGCAACATCATCCATGTTGCCAAGCCAAACAAATACTACGTTACAAAATGGTATCATACCACAGGTTCAAAACAATCAAGCACAACTTGTTTCGCCAGTGTCACAGAATACAATCCTGTCAATGCATATGGTATTGCATCTACGAAATCAAGACCACTTCACAAAATGCCTTGATTCAATAAATGATCCAAAATCGCCAAATTATAGACATTTTCTAAATGGTACCACTATCATGCCATATCTGCCAACCCGTAGTGAGAGATCTTCTATTGCATCGTATCTTGCAGAACATGGATTTCAAGTAGAAAACTCTACATCACAACTTGTACTCAAAATATCTGCACCAATACATGTTATTGAAAATACATTTGGAGTAAATATGAAAGTCTATCAAATGCCTGTCAAATCTCGAATTGATTCCAGTGCAAATGTGCAAAAATTTATTCATGCTTCCAAATATGGTGGATTCTTTTATGCTACTGATTCCATGCCTCATCTACCGTCAAATTTTGCGATACTCGTTGATTCCATACAAGGTCTTGACAACTATACTCTGGTCAGACCTCTACAATCTCCATGTGTTGGTCCGTATTGCCCGCAGGGAATGCAGGCAGGGTATTCAATGATACCATTGTACCGTGCTGGCTTTAATGGTACGGGACAAAGCGTAGCATTGATAGATTGTCCAGGAGATGAAAAACCACAAGATGCAATTGATACATTTGATGCTCAATACGGACTTGGACCTACAACGCTAAAGGTTGTCTATCCTGATGGTACACCGTCATCATATGACCCAAGCTGGGCGTCAGAAACAATGATGGATGTAGAAGCAGTTCATACAATGGCCCCTGGCGCTACAATTGTTCTGGTGTATAGTGGCTGTAGTCCTAGTGACCTCGTACAAGGAATTGATTATGTTACAACAAACCATCTTGCTACTATCGTTTCTAACAGTTGGGGGTTTGTGTGTAGTGGTGGTCCATGTTCTGACTCTCAATTATCATCTTCATTGGTCTCATCAGAGCATAATATCCTTGCACTTGACGAGTCCCAGGGAATGACTATACTTTTTGCAAGTGGTGATGAGGGTGCTACTCCTGATGGTTCCATACTTGGTACTGGATTTCCAGCATCTGACCCTGATGTATTATCTGTAGGTGCAACTGATCTTGCCTTGACAGGATGTGCTGATGCAACATGCTCTGCATATGGTTCTGAATCTGGTGCGCAAATAAGTGGTGGTGGATACAGCAAGTATTTTGAAGAACCACAATGGCAAACTCTGGCATTGGGACCAAAAAGTGGAAGGGCTGTACCTGATGTCTCCATCATGGGATACACTCCAGGCTTTTGGGTCTATTCTACAAGTTCTGACAAGTGTGGTACCTCTCCTTTTGCATCTAGTGGATGGTTTGGTTGTGCGGGAACAAGTCTGGCCTCACCATTGTGGGCTGGATATCTTGCAGTGGTACAGCAGGCCAATGGAAAAATTTTACTTGGAAATATTGCACCGGAATTGTATGCCGTATACAATACCACATCCTATCCTTGTTCCTTTCATGGTATCACATCTGGTGATAACATCATGAACGGCAATCTTGGGTATTCTGTTGTTCCTGGATGGAATCCAGTTACAGGTCTTGGAACTCCAATATCTGATAATCTCACTGCAAAATTAACCGGTGGGGTTTCATGTGTCGAGTCTATTCCAGAATTTCCATTTGCAATTCCGGTTTTATTGATAGGCGTTACATCGTTGATAATATTCTATAGGCTAAGATTAAGAGAGTGAAAAATATATTTTTTGTTGTTTTAATTTTGTCATTTATGGTTTTATCTGTTGTACAAAATGCATCAGATCATGGAGTTTACACATCTCTGAGATTGACCAGTGAAAGACTGGACTAACTAACCAGCTCTTACGGAATTACTTTTGACTTGTCAATTGCTTTTCGTATTATATCTTTAAGATTATTACTTGTCATGCTCTCCACATTTCTGCCAAGGCTTGCCTCTATCTGGCAAGTCAATTCCTTTTTGATGTCGCTGAAAATAATTTGTTGCAACCCATAGTCTGTTATTCCTGCTTCCTTGACTGTTTGTGCAAAGACTTGTTCAATTACATCCCACGCAATTTCTTCCATGATGTTATACTCTGCTGTTGTGATGCGTTCATCTCTAATAAAGCGGCGTAATGAGTCATTTACGGATGCAAAAGAGTTTGAATCAATCCCTATATAGTACAGCGTGATTTTTTTCAATAAGCCTCATGAAACTATTGATAATAGATGATGATGAACCCATGGTACACATGCTGGAAAAGTTTTTCAAAATCAAGGGATATGATTGTACAACTAGTCTTGATGGAAAAACCGCATTGAATATCATGTCACGCGAAAAATTTGACACCATCTTGCTTGATTTGGCAATGCCGGAATTTAGTGGCTATGATTTTATTGATGATCTTGAAAAAAATGAAAAACTACACGAACAAAACATTGTTGTACTTACTGCATCATCTATCACACCAGTCCAGTCTAATGCTTTGCTAAAACGAGGCATAAAATCATGTCTTAACAAGCCAGTTACTGCAGAAACATTGCTTCATACAATCTCCTCACTTTCCTAAAAAAACAAGTCTATGCTGTATCTGATATTGGGATTGTAAAGTATACTACTGTACCCAAGCCCACCGTACTTTCAAACCATATCTTGCCACCCAGTGCCTCCACGATTCCTTTGCATATTGCAAGGCCAAGGCCACTGCCACGGTGCTTTCTTTTAAGAGATGAATCTACCTGATAGAATTTTGTAAAAAGATGGGATTGTTTTTCTTTTGGTATTCCGGCGCCATTGTCTTTGACATAAAATAAAATGTCTCCATCCTGCGTCTTTGCACCAATTTCTATCTTGCCTGTTTTTTCTGGCATGAAATCTATTGCATTTCCTATCAGGTTTGAAAATACTTGTTTTAATCTATCTTGATCGCTTGTAACTCTGGTTTTCTCGCCAGTTGTGTTTACCAATTCAATTACCCTTGATTCTGCCAGTGCAAAATTATCCTGTGTCACATTACTCATGAATTTGTCCAACTCAAACCCAGTTTTGTTAAACTTCATGGTATTCATGTCAAGTCTTTGCACGTCCAAGATGTTAGCAGTTAGTCTTTCTAGGCGCATGGCATTTTGATAAATCTCTTCTACTGCATCATGCTGTTCCTTGCTTAATTTACCAAGTACGCTAGGATCTTTGAGCATTTCTGCATAAAATTTGATTGGAAACAACGGCGTGTTCAATTCATGTGACACCATTGCTGAGAATTGTTCTTTTAGTTCATTTGTTTGGGTTAATTGCAAGTATTGAGTGAGTATTGCAGCCTCGCTTTCTTCGAGTTTCTTTTTTATCTTCTTCATGTCTCTGATATCTTTTATAGTCATCAAATTGGCAACAAATTTTTTCTCAGTGTCGTAGATACTGCGCACACTTACAAGTGAAGGAAATGTCGTACCGTCTTTTTTCTTGTGCACAAATGGCTCGTCTTGGAGATTTGCATTTTTATCATACTTTTCGGCAAACTCGTTGTATTTGTCCAGGCTCTCGCCTGAAATTAAAAATGAAACTGGTTTACCAATTACCTCATTTCTGACGTATCCGAACAGTTCTGTGAATGCATTATTCAAGTCTGTAATCTTTAAAGTTTCATCAACTAGAACCACAGGAGTAGGGGTTAGCTGGAATAATGTCTTGTATTTTTCTCTAGATGTCATGGTGGCCTGATTATTTTCTGTGAGTCTTCTCATCAAATGGTTTACATCTGCTGCCAAGACCTCTATCTCCTCTGTTCCGTTTACTGTAATCTCTACATTGTTTCCACCAATGTATTCTCTCAACCCTTGTCGAATTTTTTCAATTGGACTTGAAAGCCTATGCGCTATGAAAAATACGATAATTGATACTGCAGTGATTGTAACTATCATGATTGTAACCATTATGTTTGATAGCTGGCTGATTGGTTTCAAAACATCTGCTGACTTGTATTCTGTAACAAATATCCAGTCAAATAGTGGTTCTACTTTGGAACTAGAGGATTTTGCATATGCAATTATCTTTTGATCATCTGAATTTGGATCTGTATACGCAAAGGTTCCAGAATTATCTTTCATGTTGCTCATAAAACCACTGTCATATGTGTATGAAAACGGCTTTTCATTGGCATCTGTAGAATAAAGGACTAGTCCATCAGGGGATATCAATTCGTATCCTGCTGCGGTGTATTGACCGGATTCCATCTGCGTATTGATGATGTTGATTACTTGCTGGATGTTTGTGACTGCCTTTATGACCCCTATGAAATTTCCATTCTTGTCTTGGATGCTCTTGGAAATGGCAAAAGATGAAAGTCCAGAACTATTGTCTATCTCTATTTTTCCTACGTATATCCCATTCTTACTTGCTTGCTGCCACCACGATTCGTCGTTTTGTCTGTAATCTGTGGTTTTGTCTGTTTGAGCCACATTTGCTCCATATGCATTAGTGAAAAATATCTCACCGTATACATCATCGTGAAATAACGTCTTTTCTGATTGTTGGACTTCTCTGAGCTTGTCTGATGCCGGATTGTTGATCAATCCGTCCATGAATGGAGTAATTGTATCTCTGGGGGATGTTGTCCAGTTCAAGTCATTTTCATTTATGTATTGTTCAGGATCTGACATCTTGGAAAATTGTACTGTGGATGTTATTGCAGCAGATGTGATGACTTCATCATTTGATAGGTTCACCACATCAACAATTCTATCGGTGACATAGCTATCAATTCGGTTTATCATCATGAGGTTTATTTTTTCAGCATTTTTCTTGATATTGTCTTCTGTTGTATTTTTGAATTCATATAAAAAATACATCCAGCTCATTACACCAAGTGTTATCAAAACAAAAGCAAATAGAAATATTGCAAAACTAAATTTCATATTGTTACACTAGTTCTTTGTATTTTTGGATTTGCTATGCTGTAAACTCCAAATATCAACAAAATATACTGGATGTAAAAGAATAGATCTGAAATGGATCCTGAATAGTCTGTTCCGTTAATTGCGGTAAATTGGAACAACAAATCCCCAATAGATGTTGATATCATTGACAAACATATTATTGGCACATACACACTTAATTTATTTCTGAAATATAGTATCATTCCAATCACTGCGGGAGCAAGTGATATGCTGTCTAGTATTGGATATGCAAGTGAGACAATGTTATCCAGTGATGGTGCCAAATCGCCTGCTAGTATGAAAAAATATGTTGCGATTGCAGTGACGCAACAGCTTGACAGAACTGCTACTGCTATTGTCCATTTTGGAATTGGTACTTTTAGTGATTTTACAAATAATATGAAAAATGGAACAAGACATATTGTACCAATAATAAATGCGGCATCTGCCAAAGATGGGAATGGTTTTTCATCAAGTATTATTTCCTCTAATGAAAAGATGTGTTGTGCAACAAGAAATGATATTGAAAAAATGAAAAATATCATCCACATGAAAACATTTTTGCGCTCAATGTATGCCTGACGTGCCTGGAAAATTGCTGTCATTGACAAGAATATTGTTAATGGTATGTAGAGAAAGTCACTAGTTAGCGTTGCCGCTGTTTGACCTAGGAGATATCCTGTACCCCATATGCCTACAATTGTAAGCAGAGCTAAAATGAGATATTTGTTTCTATGTGACTTGGTTAAATTACCCTGCAATTGTCATATCACCATTTTTCTCATATTTAAAAGAAAATCCAATATTTCTGGCATGATTGTTTTATTGATATTTTCAAATACATTTTGATTCATGTTATATCATATCCATTGTAATTAAAAAGATTCAAGTGAATTGTCGTTCTTAAAGGTAGATGTGTACTGGAAATAAAGTTTCTATCCTACTTGTATTTCCATGTGATAATCATGAATTCTTTATCAATGGGTACATGTAGGAGTTAATAGACTGGTAACTTGAGAAATTAAAAAATCAATCACTCTAAAGTGTGATGTTTTGGTGGTTTCATCCAGTTAACACGTCAGATGTGTTTGTCTGTAAAAAATATGACATTGTTTCAAATTGTTTGTATTAATTTTTCATTCAAATCATGATTTTTCCTATCAAAATTCATATGCTTATATAATATCTGTGGCATTTATGATCTTCTTTGCAAAAAAAACACATATTGCATTATTTGGCAATTTCATTTTTATCTGTTGGAATAGCGTATGTATCCTTTGAATGCGATTGGAGAACGGTACAAGCCCAGGATGAATCATTAGATACAAGTCCTGGAATAATCAGAGAAATTCTTACATGGGGTTTTGATAATCTCAACCCTGATCAAATTACTTTTTCTAATACTATACGGGTAATGGATGGTCCAACTGGGCATTCATTAAACTTTGATGGAAAAAATGATTATGTGAAAATTGCAAGCTCAAAAATGGGGCATGTAAAAAATTTAGCAGTATCTGCTTGGATAAAACCTGATTATGCTATGTCATCAAATCAATTTACAATATTGAGTAAACCTGAATCATTTTCGCTTTATCTCAAACCTTCTGGAAACTCATACCATGCTGAATTTTCAGTATATGACGGAACTGCATGGCATGTCGTTGAATCAAAAAAACAGATCAATTCACAATGGACAAAACTGCTTGGTGTTTTTAACGGACGTTCTATTGCCATTTACATTAACGGTACAATTGATTCTTCAAATCTTGTACAACTTCCTACGCTTGATGATCTTTTTCCAATTTCATATGATGATATTTCTGATGCTGATCTCCTGATTGGATCTTCAGCAGACGGACTGGGAGAAAATAATTTCTTTGCTGGTCAAATCAGTGATGTGCAAATTACTCCGTCAAATGGCTATCTTGTTGATAATATTGCAGATAATCAACCGATTTTTTCAGATGGAAATAATACATACAATATTCCACAAAATGGAAACAATACATCTGATATTCACTCAAATGTGATAAATCAAACTAATGTTACCAATCTCAATCCTGTGTTATCAAGCTCAAACTCTACCATTTCTCAAATTCCGTCAAATACAACTATTGCCAATTCCACTA
>DATEZN010000096.1:0-6681 GCA_035255545.1 Nitrosotalea sp.
AGTAAATTTACACTGTCTGCTAAATCATAACTAGTATGAATAATCTCGTCTCACAAAAAAGCCAGAATTTGAAACGATATCTTGGTGTAAATAAGCTGAACCAGTGGTTTGCTTAAATTTTTAAATGTTTAAACCTAGAAGAAATCTACGCCACTTTTTTAAACTATGGAAATCCCGTACATAACAAGTGAAAGTTTTACACCTAGTAATTATTGGATTTGTCTTTATCGTAGGAACCAGCACTATATCACAGTCAAGTTACGCACAGATTCAAAACGAATCCTCTACTACAAATCTAAAATGCATGGACAGCATAACACAAGACATAAAGACAAAATCTGAATCACTTGATGAAGAAAGAGCCAAGACAGCAGCCATCAATTATAACAAATTCAAATCAGAGACTCAAAATGACAATTATACATTTCGCGCTGTATCTCAGGAATGGATAAACGACCAAGTAAACTGTAGTGTCACACTCAAAAACATGCTTGTGTTATTCTTTGTGACTGATGATTTTGGAAAACAGAGAGACGTCACTGTGATAATCGATCCGATCTCATATGAACCTCAAAGCATTGATGTGCAATATTATGTTCCAAATCATGGCGGTGTGATATCGAACTTGAATAGTCAAGCCATAGACGAAAGTTTCATTCCCTTTCCTATCGACCTTCAGAATATAACATCACAGTTTTGTAATACATTTATCGATTCAAGTGATTGATCCTCAAGTATTACAATTTGTTGTTAAAAATAATCCAGGCATAATTCAAAACTCTAGTGATCCAGAATCCGAAAAATTCTTCATATCAAAACAATTCTGGGAAACAGTAGAGAGAAGAATCATTTCATCTGACTCTAAATTCATTTCTAATGATGGAATAAACAATTCTATCACTTTTCTACCACAACATGAAATCTCAAATCTAATGTGTCCAGGTACCTGGGGACAAAATGGAACTTTTAAATCAAATAATGGCATTGTAAGTAATTTTGCATTTAGTGCTAATGACTATAATTATCAATTTGTTCCCGTGGTACAAACACATGATACAATCATACCTGAATTTTCGTTTGCAATTCCAATTTTACTGATTGGTATGACATCATTGATTGTATTTTACAGACTGCGGTTTTGGAATAATTAGAAAATGAGAACTCTATTTTTGCTAGTCACCATACTTGGAGTATTAACGTTTAACAGCGCAAGCTCAATGGCAGAACCGGATTCATTTGTAGCAGAAAACAAGAGTACTACTGTAACATATACCACAACTGTAAAAAACTTGAGCCCTCCTGAATGGCCCCCATGTTGCTCGCCAGTAATATTAAGTCAGGTGGAGCTTGGAAGCCAGTTCAAGTTCCTGCCAGACAACCTAACATGCACGTCGCAGCCAGCAGTTTATCCGCAGCACAGCTGCCTCACAAACTTGGTTCCGGACCGCAAAGTTGAATGTTCGTATATTTCTGGCAATTCCTGTGAGCCGCTTCACCAGTATACAAGCGGCACAAACAAGAGCTGCTATGGCGATTCGATGCAACCACTCTCATCTGGCTCACAATGGTTTGACTTGTATAATACGCAAAACAAAACTATACAGCTGCAATATTTTGGTATCAAACTTATCTCGGGAAACGACGTGCAGGGAAGCAAGGGTGATGGTCCTCTGCTTGGACCGCATGAAAAGTGCACACTGGTACTCTCTAGTAGCTATTATCAGGGAGCCCTTGAATTTAAACCGGTTAACATGACCATACAAGTTTCATACTATTATGACGGAAAGCCGTACACTACGGCCACACCCTCGTTGACTGATACCTACAACGATTCCGGAACCTGGCAATTTGATGGTAACAAGTGGATTTTTGCTGAACAAAACACTATGACAGTTCCTGAATTTCCCTTTGCACAAATAATACTTGTATTTGGAATCATTTCTACTGTTGTAATTTACAGGATTAGATTTGTAAAATGAAAACTCTACATATCTCAATTTTTCTAACAATCCTTGCTGTGATCATGGCAAGCTTCATTCTGACTGATGTAAATGCTGTATCTCCATTTCTTCAAACTGACAAAACGTTTCATGTAAAAGGAGATATCATTTTGGTCTATGGTTCAGTAGGAAGTTACATTCCAAACACTAACGCAACCATCCAAGTTTTAGATGATAAAAATAATCAGCTGTTAAACTATACTACAACTCCAAAAGACGATGGAACTTTTCTTGTTCGCATACCAACAAATGATACAAATTGGAAAACAGGCGGTCCTTACAAGATAAGTGTACAATATGGCACTTGTTGTCATGTTGGAGATAGTACATTTACGTTTTACACAGGTCTACTTCCTCCATTAAAACAAGCACAGTTAGGAACAGTGTTTTGGGATATTGCATGCGATTCAGGTCTTGTTAAAATCATGAAACAGGAAGACGGTACTGTTGCATGTGTCAATCCTGGCAGTATACAAAAATTAGTTTCGCGAAATTGGGGTTATGATCCATCTGAGAAATTAACCACTTATGGTCTCAAAGATGTCTATCAGGTGGGGCAAGAAATAGATTTTAAATTCAGAGTCAATGGATTTGGCAGTTATTGTGGTGATCAACCTTCTATCACAGTCAAGAACTCTGACCAGAAAATAGTGTGGCAGAGCCCTCAATATGCAATGAGTTGTCCATCATCAACGGCGGGTCAGTCTGGGCACATAGAAGATGAAGCATTTCTAGGAAATCAAACAAATCTAGGGTATGATTACAACGGATACGGATTATTGATAATTAAACAGCCTGGAACGTATTCCATGAATATTTCATGGTTTGATGGGAATGTTACAAAAGAATTCACTGTTATTCCATAACTAATTCTCATCTTTATTGAAAATTTACGCCACTTTTTTAAACTATAGAAATCCGTACATAACACGTGAAAACTCCGCATCTTTCAATCATGGTTACGCTTGGCATTGCAGTATGCAGTATGATGCTATTACCACATGCAAATGCAACTGTTCCTTTAACCATAATAACAATTCAAGGAGGGGCAAATAGTCCTAGTTGTGGAAATTCATGCATTACTCCTCAAAACATCACCGTTGATAGAGGAACAGAAGTACAATGGATTAACAATGATTTGGTACCACATTTCATTGTAAGTGGAAATTCGGGAGAAAATAACACCGGATCTCTTTTTAATTCAGGATCAATTTTTATTGGAAATAATTTCATACATGACTTTAACGATGTTGGAGTGTTCCATTACTTTGATCCAACTCACACTTGGGATACGGGTACGATTAATGTAACTAATGATACTTTTTTGGTTTCCTCGTTTCAAAGCACACCTGCAAACTCTCAATCAAATGAAGAACTGGTCAAAAAGCTTGCCAGTGCAAGAGATACCATAGCAAGCTTAATGATAAACGGAACTGGAGACATACCTTTCAACGAGGTGGGAGTGATCGAGAAAAACATGACACTTGAGGTTGGAATTGATTCAACAAAAGCTACATTATCTGAAGAACAATATCTGGAAAAGATCAAGGCAATCGTAGGGGATATTCCTATCAAAATTACATTTGGAGTTATCAATCCAACGGCAAATATGACCGGCAGTTCTGAAGGAAATTCTTTTTCTAAACTCATACTGTCACCGCTAAAACAACTCAAGTCAGGAATCAATGCAAAGAGCATTCAATGTAAAGAAGACTGGGCTCTAGTCTTCAAAGCAGATGACAATCTTCCAGCCTGCGTACAATACAAGACCGCAGTGATGTTGATACGATCAGGATGGGCACAGAATCAACCCATTCTTCTGAACATAGTGGAATCATTACTATATCCAGATACTACCTCAATTACAGTAAATGGCAATAATTTTACTTCTACCATTCCAATCAAAAGAGGTGAGACAAAGCAAATTGATGTGTTAGTTGTACACAAATTACCGATGGCACTTGCAGGTGCAACACTTCAGACCAACATGACTGTAGAAAATTATTATCCTTGCAACTATCCAAATTCTACTATATATTGTCTTCAAAAAAACATCATTATGAAATTATCTGATACTACGATAACATCACAAAAAGATGTATTGCTCACAATTACAGTGCCAGATAACATGACCACTGGAGAATATCCATATCAAATTATTACTGAAACTACAATACATACATCACATTATGTAAAAACAAAAACTATAGAAGAATATCCCATGGAATTTAATTTGCAAATAAAATGAAAACTCTACATCTTGTAACACTGATAATTTTCATGTTATTTCTAATTGGTTATGTAGATACTGCATCGGCACAATCACAGTATGATTTCAGAGTGTGGCCAACAGACGGATGGAAGGCCACTGGGCACATGGAATCAATCAAAGGAAAAATTTGTCCAAATCCCGTACCAGATACAAATACGGTTCCATCACTCAAAGTCTACTTTGGTCTCCCTCCGGGGGAAGCCATACAAGAAAACAGGACTCAAATTGTAACAGAATCTAATACAATTCCATCATGTGACAATCCTGTAGACATTGGAACAATCATATCAAACGCTACCGGTACATATCCAGTTTATGCAGTAGCGCAATGGATGCAAAACGGAATAATGCAAACCGTTCAAAGCAACACCACTCAATTTCTTGCAAGTGAACCCTGCCCTGCTGCTTATGGTATAGCCCCAGATAACAGGCTATATCATCCAGGAAATATCGTATCATTTGAGATATCTCCAAGCCTTTCTGGTTGCAAGCGTCTTCCTACTACAATGCAGATTACAGTCTATAACTATACTGGAAATTCTAAAAGTAACGTGCTATACCAAGAGTCAAGACAAATCATCAACGAAACCTGGTTTAATTATACAGTACCAGAATGGACTGATGCAAACGGGTTGTTTCAATTCCTTGTAAGTGAAACATGGATGCAGGGATCACTTCCTGATGGAGACCAACAAGTCTTTCTCTCGTCCGATGTTAACAAAGCTCCAAAATCATACAATCTTACAATATGGCCAGCACAGTCATCTTTTAGAGATGATGGTACCGGAACTATGGTATTTTTAAAAATGTGTCCGTTTACTCCGCCTACAGATGACAACAGGCAAGAAAAAAGGGATCCTAGTACTGGACTGATAACAGACCCGGGCTCCAATATCTTGCTAGAGAGCCACATTACATTTCCAAACGGAACTAAAACAATACAGCAGGACGAGATTCCGCAACTTGAAGACTGTAACACAGGTCTTGGATCACTGATCAAAGCAAATGCCGTAGGCACTTGGTCTGATTATGATACGATTAGATGGGTATTGAAAAACTCAACTCACCAATTAAGTACAAAACCGATCAACTTTACAGTAACACCTGCCATATTTGAAACCAAACATCTGGATGAGATTGACACTAAAAAAATATTCGCACAGCTTGGCGCTCCCTCCTCGCAATATATTGACCTGCTTGACTGGAGCAGGGATGGTAAATCAGTGCTATTTGATTACTCAAATAATGATAATCTGGGAATAATGTCACCTGATGGAAAAAATGTGACACGTCTTGACATACCGACAAGCTTTGGTTACATTGACAGAGCAAGATTTTTGCCTAGTAGTGATTCTATAATTATACTTGCAGGCAAACCTGATGGATTTTTTTTAAATCTTTATAAATTTAATCTAGGTGACAAGAACCTGTTACATCTTACAAATTCTTCTACAAGTGAGATGATAAACTCCTTTGCAGTTACGCCTGACGGACACATAGTCTATGACAGTGAGAACACTTCTAGCACCGGTGATTACCTTGGGTTTGACATGTGGCTTGCAAGCTCAAATGGGACCAAAATCGGGAAATTATACGAAAAATCATTTGATCCAAGCGTAAGATATTCACAAGAATTTGATGGACGAGACCATTTTTACGTACAGGATGTAAGCAGTGATGGGAAAAAGATACTAATGTATGATACATACAATACTGGAGAATATCAGGATCATTCCAGCATTGGAATGTTTGATGTGGAGACAAAAACGCTTGATTCTGGTTTTGGTACTTTTGGAATAAACCCGAGGCTTTCACCATCTGGTGATATTGTAGTATATGTAAGACCATCAGATGGCCAGGCCCCTGGAGGTCCGATGGAGCTAGTCACTACAGATAATTCATATCAAGAAGTCCTGAATAGTGGAGAGTCTGTTCTGGGAGATTTTCCTACAAGCTTTGTGATTAGCCCTGATGGCAAATACATCTTGTCCAAGATCCAGCCATGGTCGTATTCGGGCCAGAGAATTTTCAAGATTGAGCTTGCCCAGCCCGTGCCAGAGTTCTCGCTTGCAGTACCTGTGTTTCTAGTTGGTTTTGTTTTGATATTTATCATTGACAGGAGGAGATTGAGGAAATGAAAACTATACGTGTAGGAATAATTCCCTTAACCACAAAAAAGCAGACTCTGAAACCATTCCCTTGTGTAAATAAGCTGAACCAGTGGTTTTCTTAAATTTTTAAATGTTTAAGCCTAGAACAAATCTGCGTCACTTTTTTAAACTATGACAATACCGTACATGTAAAATATGAAAACCCAATACATTTTATTCACAACATCTTTGATACTTGTATCTCTTCTGATAATGCCTTCATATGTAAACACTGATTCACATGTAAATTCAAAAATGC
>DATEZN010000097.1:0-5384 GCA_035255545.1 Nitrosotalea sp.
TGCAAGAGGAACTGCATTTAGACGTGCAGTAATGTGGACAATGCAGACAATCATGGAAGCAGGTGCAATGGGTGTGCAAATTACAACTTCTGGTAAACTCAGAGGTGACCGTTCAAGTTTTGAAAAACATAGCAAAGGTGTACTTCCACGAGCCGGTTACCAAGCTACAGTCATAGTTTCAGAAGATATTGTTCACGTCCCAACAAAAATGGGTCTTATCGGAGTTCGAATCAGAATTGCAAGAAAAGAGAGATTCATACCAGAATTTGAGTTAAAGGCAATAAAGAAAGAGGCTAAAAAAGTCGAAGAAGTTCCACAGGAAATTGAAATCATCGAAGAAGCACAGATTGATCCAACCAAGCCAAAAACTGAAAGTGAAGTAATTGAACTTGAAGAAAAATTGATTGAAACTGTAGAAACATTTGAAGAAGTAGAGGAGGAGCTAAAGTAATGGCTCGCATAAAGATGAAAACAGTTCGAGAGTTCAATGAAACTGATCTTAAAGATAGATTGGTACAATTACGTGCCGACTTGACAAAACTAAAGATTGAAGCATCCAAAGGAACACTACGTAAAGACAGCGGAAAGGTAAAGCCTCTTCGAAGAGATATCGCAAGAGTATTAACTAGACTAAATGAGATGAAATCCAAATGATTACTCCAGAAAATATAACCCGTCATGAATTAATCGGATTAGATACTTCTATTGTAAAATCTAGTAATTCTCAAATGGTTGGATTGCACGGAAAAATAATTGATGAAACAAAATCCATGTTTGCAATTCAAACTGCAACTGAAGTAAAATCAATACCAAAACAGCATTCTATTTGGCAATTCAATCTTAATGGAACATCTGCTCTTGTTGATGGAAATACAATTGCAAAAAGATCTTTTGAAAGAATGGGAGTTAAAGCATGACTAGAAACATAGGACTACAAGTTAAAGTACCAAAGACAGAGTGTCAAGACGAGCTTTGCCCATTCCATGGAACATTAAGTATTAGGGGTAAACTAGTTCAAGGTAAAGTTGTCAGTGCTAAAGCACCAAAGACAATTGTTGTCCAACAAGAATTTCCAAGACTAGATATAAAATACAAGAGATATGCACGTAGCCAAAGTAAATTGCATGCCCATAGACCACAATGTATTGACGTAAAAGAAGGCGATGTTGTTCTTACTGCTGAATGCAGACCACTTTCAAAGAGTGTTTCTTTCGTTGTAGTTGAGGTAGTATCCTAATGGCAGCAACAAAGAGTCGTGCAGTTTCAGCAAAGGGAGTTCAAGAATTCAGACCATATGTTACAAGAGCTCTTCCACTTGGTGCTCAAGTGGTATGTGCTGATAACACTGGTGCAAAGATTTTAGAAATTGTTATGGTTCAAAAAACAAAGACTAGAGTTGCTAGATATCCAGCAGCAGCTGTTGGAGACTTTTGTAACGTTGTAGTAAAGAAAGGTCCTGGTGAACTAAGAGGACAAATATTTGGTGCTGTTATTGTTAGACAAAAATATGCTGTAAGAAGATTAAGCGGAGTTAGAGTAACATTTGAAGATAACGCTGCAGTACTTGTAACCCCTGAAGGTGAAATCAAAGGCACTGAAATCAAGGGACCAGTAGCAGTAGAAGCAGCTGAAAAGTATCCAAGAATCGCAAACTTGGCATCCATGGTGGTATAAAATGAAACCAACTAAGATACGAAAGAGAATGATGTATACTGCAACTGCACATCTACTTAGCAAACAATTAGGTTCTCACTTGTCAAAAGATCTTAAAGGAAAATACCACTGCAAAAGCATACGTGTCATAGAAGGCGACAGTGTCAAAGTATTGCGTGGAGAATTCAAAGGAATTGAAGGTAAGGTTACTCGTATATCTACTGAAAAAAGAGGAATTGCAATAGAAGGTATAAAACGTGAAAAACTCAAAGGCGGAAATGTCGACATTTACATTCATCCATCAAACGTACTCATTACTTCATTGAACCTTGAAGACAAGTGGAGACAAAGCAGACTAGAAGGACAAAAACCAAAGAAGACTGCCAAAGTTGTTGCACCTGAAACAAAAGAAGTAAAACCAAAAGAACAAAAAGAGGCTAGCAAGGAAAAACCAAAGGAAGTAAAATCTGATGATAAAAAAGCTAAACCTAAAATTGAAAAAAAGGAGACGACTAAGTAATGGTTAGCATCGCAGGTAGTAAAAAACTAAAAAGACAAATGGCTCCACTCTTCTGGGGAATTACCAGAAAAGACAAGAGATTTGTTATTACAGTAAAACCGGGCGGTCATAAAAAACATGTATCGATACCAACTGCAGTATTCATCCGTGATACACTAAAACTTGCTACTTCACTAAGGGAAGCAAAATCTGTAATCTATGGTGGAAAAATCAAAATAGATGGTGTTGTAAGAAACTCACTTCATCATGGAATTGGTTTGATGGATGTTGTAGAACTAGATGGTGTACCTGATATCTATAGACTTGTTCCAAAAGATTTGACTGTCTTAAAACCAATCAAGATTAATTCTTCTGAAAAATCAAAGAAATTACTCAAAGTCACAAGAAAAGTAACAATAAAAGACAAAAAAACTCAACTCGGATTCCATGATGGTAGAACTCTAGTCTCTGAGACTAAGGTAAATGTAGGAGATACATGTGTAATTGAGGTTCCCGGAACAAAAATCCTTGATGTCATACCACTTGAAAAAGGAGTTCAGGTTATCATTACAAGTGGAGTAAACGCAGGACGCATGGGTAAACTCACAGAACTCAAACCAGGAACATTCATCTTACCAAAAAGAGCAGATGTTGACTTGGGCGAAAGACAAATCGAAATTCCAGCAGAATTAGTTATGGCAGTAGGAAAAGACAAACCTGTTATTCAAATCCAGTGATAGATATGGCACAACAAACAGAAATTCCAATGAAGAAAATTTCAATTGCAAAGGTAGTTTTGAACATGGGTGTTGGTAAATCCGGCGAACCAATTGAAAAAGCAAAACGTGCTCTTCAACACATTTCAGGTCAAAAACCATCTCCAAGATTTGCTAAAGCCACTCAACGTGACTGGGGAGTACACAAGGGTGAACCAATCGGTGTTGCAGTTACAGTAAGAAATGAAGAAGCAATTGCACTCATCAAGAGATTATTTGCAGCAAAGGGTAATCAGATGAAAGGATCATCTTTTGACAACTTTGGTAATCTTTCATTTGGTATTAAAGAACACATAGACATTCCTGGGGTAAAATACGATCCACAAGATGGAATCTTGGGCCTTGATATTGCAATTTCACTTACAAGACCTGGTTTTAATATTAGATTTAGAAGTAAACACAAGGCAAGTGTTGGACGTGGTCACATAATCACTTCTGATGATGCAAAAGCATTTCTAACCCGTGAGTTTGGAATCCAGGTAGTATAACATGAAAAATCGTGATTACAAAGTAACTGGGAGAACTGTACATAAATTTGGAAAAGGTTCCAGATGGTGTAAAAGATGTGGCGACTATAATGCAGTAATTCAAAAATACGATTTAGATCTTTGCAGACGATGTTTCAGAGAAGTAGCAGACTCGCTAGGGTTTAGGAAGTTCAAGTGAGATATTATGCCAGCAACTAATATTCTAGCAAACCTGTTTGTGACATTGTATAACACTGAAGCAAGAAGAAAGGGTGAATGTGTTGTATTGCCATCTTCAAGACTTGCAACAGATGTACTAAAGACACTTCAGACTCATAATTACATTGGCGAATTTGAACACGTAGATGACAAAAAGGGTGGCAAATTCAAGATTCAACTATTAGCAAAGATCACAAAATGTGGTGCAATTACACCTAGATTCAAGGTGAAAAAAGATGGTTATGCCAAGTGGGAGCAACAATATCTACCGTCATACTCACGTGGTATGTTGATTGTAACTACAAACAAGGGAGTAATGTCTCATCACGAGGCAATTAAGAGTGGCTTGGGAGGGCTATTGATAGGATTTGTCTACTAAAACAGTTGAGATACACGAAGTATCAATACCAATTCCTGATGTAGTCAAGGCATCTATTAATAATAAAATACTTCACATACAAGGTCCACTTGGAAAAACAAGAAAGACATTCAAAAAAATACCCGTAGAAGTCCAAGTTGAAGGAAAAAATGTCATACTAAAATCACTTGGAATGCGTAAAAGGGATTATGCAATATTCAAGACTGCAGAATCTATAATCAACACATTGATCAAGGGTGTCCAGACTGGCTATACCTTTAAAATGAAAATTGTATATGCCCACTTTCCAATCACTGTAAAGGTAAAAGATGGTAATATTCACGTAGAAAACTTTCAAGGTGAACGTGCAGCACGGGTCTCAAAAATATTTGGTGATACCAAAGTAATTCCAAAAGGTGATGATGTAATAATCACAGGACCCGTATTGACTGATGTATCTCAGACTGCAGGTAGTCTACAGCAAAATACCAAAGTCAAAAACAAAGATCACAGAGTCTTTCTTGACGGTCTTTATCTTTTTGAGAAACTCGACAAGATCGAAAAATAGATTCAGCAAGGAATAAATCCGCTTATCCTACGAACAAGTTTGTTGCCGCCCTAGCTCAGCGTGGTAGAGCAGCTGGCTGTTAACCAGCGGGTCGCCAGTTCAAGTCTGGCGGGCGGCGCTTTTAATATTTCTAAATTCGAATTTAGAAATATTTGTTTTTGATTGCTGCAATTCATGGTCTACAAGTCTACAGGTTTCAAGATATGATATTTCTAAATTCGAGTTATGCAATATTGTAAATGCGATCACGCTTTAGTTTATTCTATTAGACAATATGGATCTAATACCGATCATATGATGATGATATATGCAGGAGGTCCGCATTGGCCAGAACAAGACGCGCAAATAGATATTGCGTGGATTGTGGGGGTAGATTAGTTTACTATCCTCGCCTTTCAAACCCAAAAGCTCCCAACGAATACAGGGTTCTGGTTTATGCTTGTCCCGACTGCACTAAAGATTTTGATAAACCAAAGATGTTCTCAATCAAACGAAATGTAGTAGATGAGCCACTAGAGACAGTAGAAATAGAAATTGTTCAAGCCCGGGAAAAAATCCCAGATCTGATCAAGACAGCTACTGTCTGATAAAACACTACGTGCATCCTTGGGTTATTCTAAAAATTGCACTCGTCTTTTACACTCAAAAACTCGATTACCTTCTTTGGAGAAATCGAGCTTACAAATTGGAGATAACGTCTCCTAATACAGCTTACAAATTGGAGATAACGTCTCCTAATACAGCTTACAAATTGGAGATAACGTCTCCTAATACAGCTTACAAATTGGAGATAACGTCTCCTAATACAGCTTACAAATTGGAGATAACGTCTCCTAATACAGCT
>DATEZN010000098.1:0-6526 GCA_035255545.1 Nitrosotalea sp.
CACATGTGGTGCAAATGAAGCAATCAGTCTATCATAGATATCCGGATTTTTAACAAGCGATTTGATTATTCTTTCTTCGTCAAGAGAGATTTCTTCTCGTTCAGTGCTTCTAGAGGATTTATTTCCACGTCCACGATGAAATTCGATGTTATTTCCTTGAATTCTTAATCTATAGATGCCGCTTTTCCCTCTCATAGAAGGTATGTGTTCTTGTTCAATTCTAACAATTCCTGTAAGTATGATACGATCTCCCGGTCTTGCATTATCGACCAAGTCTTGCAAGACTGTAACATCAAGATAATGAGGTAGTTGACCAGGAGGTAAGTCCTCGGGTAATTCTTGCAGTCTCACCATTTGAAAATCAATAAATTTACTTTGTTCTGGATTTATCTCAAGATCTCGGTGGGTACATTTTCCATTATCACATTTTAATGGCTCTTTGAACTCGAGACCTTTCTCTTGAATTCTTACGGTCTTGTGGTTATCAGGACAAAAGTAAACTAGTTCTTTTGCAAGCGGTTTGATTTCAGAAGATCTAACAACCATCCCAGATACACTAATTACTTTTCCAATAACCTCTGCGTTTACTTCACGTAAGCTTCTCTGTGATGGATAGTTTGAAATTCTTACTCTAATATCATGCCGAATTTTTTCTGCATATTGAGGAAATCTTTCTTTAAGGATATCTTTTATTGCACCACCAAAGGCTCTAAGTATCTCATCAGGATCAGTGGTAAATACAGATTCAATTTCAGGATACGAAACTAGATCATTGTAATCAGCTACAATGTATTGTGTTTTCTTTGCCATCATTTGATCTATTTCATCAACATATTTGTAAACATCAGATTTGTCTTTGAATTGACTCAGAAAA
This sequence comes from Nitrosotalea sp., assembly GCA_035255545.1. GTDB lineage: Archaea > Thermoproteota > Nitrososphaeria > Nitrososphaerales > Nitrosopumilaceae > Nitrosotalea. The sequence goes on from DATEZN010000098.1 coordinate 875, forward strand.
TCTTTCACTTGATCTTGAAGTTTACTCTTGGAAATTGATTCAGATTGAGTAGTCATTTTTTATCATCCATTATTTGTCGTTTAAATTCAGCGCTGTTGTCATGAATATAATCAAACAGTGTTCTTTCTTCGATAGTCAACTTTTTTGCTAAATCATTAGTCATCTTGGATGAATCTGCCAATCTGATTATTTTTCCTTGTCGCTTACGAACAAGAGAATTCAATAGGCTTTCTATTTTATCACGATCTTCTTGCGGAAGTCTACGCGTAAATGAATTCACTTTGATGTAAAAGTCAAGATCTAATGTAGAGAGATCAAAATCGCCTTGTACATTCTCTTTCATGACTGCCTGCTTTAGGGCTACAATCATATCAGTGTCCTGCACTTCAACCAATTTTTCTGCAGATAACACTTCAGCTATCCATCTGGATATACTCAACATATCACCCTGCTTGGCCTCTACGGATGTTAATGGTGCATCTATTTTCAGATCATGAACAAAATTGACTTTGACATCCTGTAGACGATATCCTATACTATGTATCTGTATGAGTTCGGAAATGTGCAATTTACTCGATCCTCCTTTGAGCAACTAAAGGGATCGATCGATCAATTCTGTTAACCATTTAGTGCGATCATTTGATCTAGAGTCCATCTGTACAAATTCGTTCCTGCTTATAATTAAAAAACGCATCTTTTCATTTAACATGAAACCTTAGTCAACATCCTAACAATTACCTCTTTTTTCAATCATAATAACAATCGGTTATAATAGTAATACCCGAGGACATACCTTTCATGCGTATTGTAACAATTCATACAATTTCTTAAACTTAATTTTATTAGTAAGTGAAAGACGTATGTCCCTATGACTGAATCTTCAATGTGGGTAGAAAAATATCGTCCTACAAAGATCTCATCAATCATAAACCAAAAAGAAATAGTTGGCAGTCTACGATCTCTTTTAAAAAATACATCAGAAATGCCTCATTTGTTATTCTCGGGATCAGCAGGAGTTGGTAAGACTACTACTGCAATGTGTCTTGCAAGAGAGATCTTGGGAGAGTCATGGCATGAGCACACTTTAGAATTGAATGCTTCTGATGAACGTGGTATCAACATGGTCAGAGAAAGAGTAAAGAAATTTGCACGGTTTTCTGGTTTAGATACTAGCATTCCTTTCAAGATTATAATTTTGGATGAAGCTGATGAGATGACCTCAGATGCTCAGACTGCCCTGAGAAGAATTATTGAAGATACTGCAAAACATTGTAGATTCATCATGATTGCAAATAATATATCAAAAATCATAGATCCTCTTCAGAGCAGATGTGCAGTTTTTAGATTTACAAGAATATCGGAAGAAGATATAATTATTCATTTAGAAGAGATTTGTAAAAAAGAGAAAATAAAGTATACACAAGAGGGTTTGAAAACTCTATACCAACATTCAGAAGGAGATATGCGTCATTCCATAAACATGTTACAGGCAACAGCAAGTGTTGGAATAATAAATGAAGATAATGTAAAAACCTCTGCAGGACTTGCCAAAACAAGTGATGTAAGTGTCATTTTGAAACTTGCACTTGGAGGAAAAATTTCAGAGGCCAGAAGCAAAATGATTGAACTTATCAAAGTTTATGGAATGTCCGAGTCAGACTTTTTGAAATATCTAAATGAAGAATGTTACAAAATTAAGACTAGTCATTTATCTCAGATGTTAGAGGCCATAGCAAAATACGATTATAGATTAATCATAGGAGCCAGTCCAGAGATTCAGCTGTCTGCATTATTGGCAGAACTTGGAAATATAGAAAAATAATAGCGCAGAGAGAGGGATTTGAACCCCCGGGTGCTTGCGCACATAGGCTCTCAAGGCCCACGCCATGCCGGGCTAGGCGACCTCTGCGAGTTTTTTTTACAAGGACTTGTTAAAATTTGTTTAAGATTGCCACTTTTAGAACTTGGACATACTATGTAGGATGAATAATAAGAAAAAGAAAAGGGACGAAAAATTCTAGTGGTGTGCGTGTGGATTAACAGAGCCGCTTTCCATTTTTACAAAGGTTCCGGCTGCTTTCTCATGGTGTTCCAAGTTAGATTGGTCTACCTTGATAGCTTGTGGAGGGCAAACTGAAACGCATGCCATGCACCAAATACAATCATGTTCTCTGATTGGATCAGCCTTGTCTGTGTAATCTGCTCTGTGTTCTTTTTCAGAACTACCTGTTCCAGCAAATGTTGCATCTATTGTCTTATTTGCAGGAATATCTTGTTCTGTTCTGTACCATTGGAAGACTTGGACTGGACATGCTTCAATGCATGCACCATCTGCGACACATGAATCCCAATCTACAGCTACCATAGTACCACTTACACCCAATGGTTCGATTTTTTCCCCTCTGGCCTTAAAGGACTCGATGCAGTTTTCATCTTTTGATGCTTCTGCTAATCTGCCAGGGCCCCATCTGAAGTGAAAATGCTCACCATCGGTGTGATTTATTTTTCCAAGTGGGTTGTAACCCTTTGGAAAGTCTTCTGGTATCGGCATAGTTTTTTGTCGCAGGCTATGTTATTTAAACCTAGACAAAACTAAGTAAATTTTTCAATCTCTTTTTCATGTATATCTTGATTCAACTGATCGACCTTGATTGCTTTTGTAGGACAAACTTCAACACAGGCCATGCACCAAATACAATCAGCTTCTTTCACAGGATTTGCTTTGTCAGTGTAATCTTTTCTGTCGTTTCTACCGGTCTCACCAGGATTTTTGTACCATTCAAAAACCTTGACAGGACAGCTCATCAAACAGATACCATCACCAATACAAGAATCCCAGTCTACAGCTACAAATGTACCATGTACACCTATTGGTTTGATTTCTTCACCTGCAGCTTGAGAATCAGCTTTTACTTTGGGATCAGTTGATGCTTCAGCAAGACGTCCAGGACCCCATACTAGATGATAATTTTCACTTAGTGGATCTTTGAACTTTTCAAGTACATGATGATTTACAGGAAAATTTGGATCTATAGGCACAATATCTGAGATTATTGTTAGTTATTTAAAGTGTGTACAAGATAAATTCATATCTTTCACAAATTGCTCTAGTTTGTGGGAATTTTCAAATATGATGTATATCGTAATCCTAACGTAGGTATCTATGCCAAGTGTAATGACAAATTTGTTTTCATACCAAATGGATTTGCCACTACAAAAGCAAAAAACCTTGCAGAATTTTTAAAAACAGATTATGTCTTTACAGCAGTTGCAAATACAAGATTACTTGGACCAATGATGGTAGTAAATAACAGTGGACTATTGTTACCACGCAATTGTCATGAAGAAGAGATATCACACTTGAAAAAATCAACTGGACTTAATGTAGACGTACTTGACACAAAACATAACGCATTAGGAAATCTAATTTGTGCAAATGACAAGGGAGCAGTAATGTCGCCACTTATTCCAGCAGAATATATCAAGCAAGTTGAAGATGTATTAAAAGTCAATGTGATAAGAAAAAGGATTGCAGGATATCATCAAACTGGTGCAATGACTGTAGCAAATTCTAAAGGAGGAATCATTCATCCATCTACAGAAGAGGAAGATATCAAGGCAATATCACATGTATTAGGTATAGAGTTAGAGCCTGCAACTATCAACGGTGGATCTCCCTATCTATCTTCAGGTATGTTGGTAAATAACAATGCAATAGTTGTAGGAGGTCTCACAAATGGTCCTGAGCTAGTAATGATGACCAAAGCCTTTAGAGTTGAAGACTAGATTTTACATCATTTAACATAATATCAAGTTGTATCTGTCTTTCAGAACCATCGTCCATATTTCGAATTATTACATAATTATCAGCATATTCTTTTGGTGCTACTATTATGACACGCTTGGAAACAGAAGCAATTTCCATCTGTTTTTTCAGAGATTTCCCAGACAGATCCACGTCGGTAGGAATACCTTGTAGACGCAGTTTAGATGCAATACCAATTGCAATTTTCTGCATATCACTATTAACAAAAACTACCGATACTCTGGATTCAGAGTTCTTTGTAGATATTTGTTGTTTCTCCAATAACAGTGCAATTCGTTCTACTCCTCCAGCTGCACCAGTAGCACCAAGATCATTTCTTCCAAAGGCTCTAGTCAATGTATCATATCGTCCTCCACCAACCAGTGCACCTACATCAAAATTTGTCTCAAACACTTCAAAAACAATTCCAGAATAGTAATCAAGACCTCTTACTATACCAAAATTTATTCTGACATTATTTACACCACGATTTTTTAGAGTATCAAATAGTTGTAAAATTTTATCCCAGTTTTTTATTTGACTAGTATCAATCTGTTTTTCTATTTCATCAGGAAGTCCCTTAATCTCAGAAAATTTAAGAATTTGTTCTAATTCGGATACAGAATAACCTTTTTCTTGATATTCTTTAATGATGTCCTGTTTTCTCTTTTTTTGAATTTTATCAACAGCCCTTAGAATATCTCCAATCACATCTGGTGAATCAGATTTGAAAACATCTTTGACATATGATTCGACAAGCTCTCTGTCACAGATATCAATTACAATATTTCCAAGTCCTAATCTGGTTAGAAATTTGGATGTAAAATCAATTATTTCGGCATCCGATTCTATGCTTGGCTCCCCATAGATCTCTATGTCCCATTGATGAAAGAATCTGTACCTACCTTTTTGTGGTTCATCATAACGCCATACACCACCAAATGTTGAGATTTTGGCAGGCAATCGCATAGATTTTTGTGATGTAGCAAAACGTGTAAGACCGATTGTAAAATCAAAACGTAATGCCACTTCACGATCTCCTTTGTCAGTAAAGTAATAGATTTCATTTTTTATTGATGGGCCACTTTTTGTTTCTATTACAGATAATAACTCAATTGGTGATGGTTCCATGAATTGAAAACCAAATAAATTTGATGTCTCAATGAATTTTTGACGTACGTATTCAATTGTAGAAGATTCCATTGATTCGATATCCCTCATACCGCGTGGTAGTTCCAATTTCAAGTCTCATTCTTTTTCTAATGCATTTAGACTTTCTGATTACCAAAATCATCGTTAGAATAAATAGCGCACTACAGACCTATCAATTCGTGGCTTATCGATATCTAGATCATATGACAGATGCTTTCATAGAAGTAACTGGTGATACAATTGATGAAGCCTTTGAAAATGCAGGCATATCAGTTGTAGATACAATTGTTGATATCAAGTCAGTTGAGAACAAAGAAGACCGAGAAATTACACTCTATGCAGATGATCTGAAGAGTTTGCTATATAGCTGGCTTGAAGAAATAATTATCCTTACAGTAACAGACGGTTTTGTAGGAAAAATATTTCATGTCAAAATAACAAAAAATGATAGATATCACATATTAGCAAAAGTTAGAGGAGAGGAAATTAATTTTGAAAAACATCATTTCAAAATGGAGATCAAGGCACCTACGTATCATTTAATGGAGATCAAAGAAGAAAAACCAGTTTTAATGCAATTCATTCTTGATCTATAGGCTAAATTATTAAATAGCTTTTATCTACAACAAGTCAGGTTTGGTAGACGAAGAATTAGAAAAAATTATGAAAAAGAAGTTGGAAGATATGAAATCATA
>DATEZN010000099.1:0-11330 GCA_035255545.1 Nitrosotalea sp.
CAGAAAAATGCTGCACCAGCTCCTGTAACAATATTGTTAACTGTTTGTTGAGATTTCAAATTGCCATTCTTGTCATGTACGTATATTGTCACCAAATCTTTTGCAATTGGTGCATCTGGCGATTTATCTGAAGAGTGAAATGAATTAAAAATATCCTCATGAGTTTGTGGCAAAATAGAACTTATTGAAAAACCTGTAACACCTGCTATTATTGTTGATGTTCCTATTAGTATAGCAAACAAGTGTGTTGATACGGCCATGTTTTTATTCCTTAGATCTCCTTATTAACAATATCTGAAAAATTCTGTATAGTTATAATTCCGATTTGATATTTTTTCACATTATGGCAAAATAAATTCATTGCAATTTTCCTAACTATGTTTTTCTCCAATTACAAAAGTGTCATTTACATTTACTTGGAAATGGTGTACATTTGTAGGTAGGGCAGACTGATCAGGTTTGACAGATTGAGTAGATTCTGACACATAAAAAAAACCAATACCTGATGCAATTAAAATTATCGCAACTATGATCACCAGTGACAATGTTTTAGATTTTTCCATATCAATTTATTTTTCTTCTACGATATTAGCTTTATTGAGAGTATTCTAAATTTTATGTTGTCATGTTGATGCTTGTAATGTTATGTCTTGTGATAATATGTGAGTTGTTTTGTAGAAAACATGTGACATGCTGCACTAATCTAATTTTGTTCAACAAGTAATTTCAACAATGACTTGTAAACTGCAAAATGGATGATATTTTCATCTTGCAAGTATTTCCAATTCTGTTCCAAATTGGAATCAAAATACTTGTGTTATTTCCGCCTTGTTTAAGGAATTTCTTCATCCAAAAATAGTGAATGTCAAACAGAGTGAATAATTGTGGTACAAAACCAATGATGCGCCAACTGTCATCATGTGTGATCGCTATTTTCACAATAACATTACTATTGTCTTTTTTTGTTTCTCTTGCATATGCTGATCAAACTGCATTAAATCAAAACTCATCAATACTTGATAATAAAAAAATTAATCCTGATGGAATTAATAGTGATCGAAATAAACCTGATACAATTTCAATTTCTGAAAATGCTGCCGTTACAGTTCATCACAAGTATGTTAATCCACAAGATAATACTGTAACTGAAAAAATCGTAGTTTACACTAGTTTAAATCAAAACTCTATAGATCTTATCAAACAAAATTCTGATGTCAAAACAATAATGGATCGAATATCTAATCTTGACAGAATTCGATTTAACGGACGATCAATTATTTCAGAAAATACTTTGTCGAATCAAGAAATGCATGTGGAAAAATTATCAAGTTTGATGAAACCTGAATCAGAAGTCTATTCTCCAATTAATGCTGCGATTAAAAATAATCTTGTGACTCAAAATCAAGTTTTATTTACTGATCTGTTTACAAAAGAGATTTCACAAGATCTACAACATGGTGTAGAATCATTATTTTTAATCTCTGATGCTGTGGATGGAAATCTATTATTTTTCATTCATGATTTATCAAATGCACAAAATCCTACAATGTTTTTGTTGTTGATACCTTTTTCAGGTTATATTTTAATTCGAGCAGAAGGTGGGAAATTTCAATTTAATAAAAAACGATCTTTATCTTTTTGTTTTATTATGATACTTGTCATTTCATCATTTACAACACCATTGCTTACATCGGAAAACTATTGGGGTATGGCATTTGCAGAAAGTAATTCTACAGAAAATGTTAATTCAACTCAAAGTAATATCTCTAGTCCGTCTCTTCAATTAAATTCTAATCTCAATTCCACTGCTATCAATTCCACTGCTATCAATTCCACATTCCAGCACTCATCAACTCATCCAGTGATTGCTCCAAATGTCACACAATCTTGGCAATTTCATGCATCTTTACAAAATCTAACGATGGTGGGAAAAGCAAAAATTGAAAATGATTCTAACATTACCTCGCTCAAACTAGTTGGAACCGGATATGTTGTAACAAAGAATAACTCTACAAGAAATCTCTCAGCACTTACTATTTCTGCATGGGTAAAACCTGACTATAGTCAAGGCTCTCCAATATTCACCATAGTGAGTAAAGAGAATCAATTTGCTCTTTCTATAAATAATATAATACCTCCTGTACATACTGCCACATTTTCAATCTTTGATGGCATAAAATGGCAGACGGTCGCCTCTACTGTTGTGATTGGAGAGAATTGGACGCACTTGGCTGCCACATTTAATGGAACTACAATTGGTATCTATGTGAATGGAACACTTCAATCTACTCTTGCAATTACTGGTGTACCTACTATCGCAGTCAATGGAACATTAACAACAAAGACTGTGGATCAGTTATCATCTAATTCTGATATTGTAATGGGTGCATCTCTGAACTCTTTGAGACAAGTTGTCACCAATCAATTTTCAGGTTCAATTGAGAATGTGAATCTATATGATTCACAATTAAGTCCATCAGAGATTACAAAAATGTATTATGATAATCCACTTTCAGGTGCATTTGATACTTCCTCACTTTCATCTGCATCTAATATTGATGCCAATCTTACAATGTCTAGTAATGCAACAGCATCATTGACGATTCCATTAAACAATACTTCATTGCTTAACAATATGACAGATGTTGCTAATTTTACATTAATTCATGCACCAATTCAAATCAATAAGCCTGTAATATGGACACAAAATGTAACATTATCAAATCAAACTAATAGAATGGCAGTAGAACTTCCACAAGATGCGCAGATAATAAACATCAATGTTGCAAATAACACCAACTCATCAACCATGTATGCAGCCACAAATTCTACAACTTATTCATCTATCCTGCAATCATCAACTGGACTCACAAATAATGTGGATATTAAAACTGGACACATTTCCAAGTTAGAATTTCTAAATGATACTAATAATACAATAAATAAAATAACTTACTTTGCGAAAATGCGACACAATGCCATGACTGTTGCATCATTGAATGATATCCCAGGTTCCGTACAGACTAACAAGCCCACAAAACTACTTGTGATAAATGATACTGCGAAACGATATCACATTAGATTTGAAACTCCCGCTCCGTATGTAGTAGAAACAAACCAGTCTACCTCTCAACTATATCACAAGACAGTAATTGTTGAACACAATTCCACATTACATTATACTAACGTGCAATCATACTCCAACGTACCAGAAAATTTGATTTCAAAAGGAGTTCACTTTAAACTATTCTGGATGATAAACGGTTCAAAGATTGATGTTACAAACGATTCTCGATTCGCAGTACAATTTGTAGATACAAACAACAATGGAATAGTAGATCAAATGAAATGGATTGTACCTAGATTATCCGCACAAGCGTTCTCAATAGAAGGTGTCATCATTCCTATATCTAATGCACAGCTTCTAGATTCTAATAGAGACTTTGTTAAAGATGTATATCCACAAGTTCAAGCAAGGGATGGTAATTGGACTGGTGATGTACCTGTTGGAAATTATATTCGAGTTACATTTGGAAAAAATCTTACAAACATTAATGATATTACAATATTTGCAAAAAGTAACTATTCTGATGCTAGTATAGAAGTATATCAAAAAGATTCAAACCAACTTTTAGCTCATTTTGGAACTATATCACAGGATAATAAATACAAAATATTGCTGACTGACTTGAATGGATCTCAAAATACATTTGATCTAAAAATTGTTGAAAATCCTATAAATTTTGATTATATCGTTGACCCTTCTTTCAGTGCAACTCCATCTGATACACTAGCAATAAGCGAATCAGCCAAAATGCCTCAACAAACAGTTACTGACACTCTACCACTAAGTGATAAAGCGTCACCGGGCATATCTACAAAAGATACTTTTGCAATAAGTGAATCAGCATCAATTACTACTAATCTTCTTCATTCCGTTTCAGTTACTGACACTCTACCATTGAGCGATAAAACATCACAGAATGTTGTTGCAATAAAAGATACTCTACCACTAAGTGATAAAGTGTCACCAAATATTGCAATAAAAGATACTTTTGCAATAAGCGAATCAGGTTCTGTATCTAACAGTGCATTTCACACAATCTCAGTTACTGACACTCTACCACTAAGTGACAAATTATCACCAAATATTGCAATAAAAGATACTTTTGCAATAAGCGAATCAGGTTCTGTATCTAACAGTGCATTTCACACAATCTCAGTTACTGATACTCTACCGTTAAGTGATAAAGCGTCACCAAATATTGCAATAAAAGATACTTTTGCAATAAGTGAACTATTAGTTCCACATGACGGATTCTCTAAATTGTTATCCGAATCAGTAACATCTAGCGACACTGCTACCGCATCCAAACAGTCTGCTGTCTCGCTTTCCGAATCAGTAACATCCAGTGATGTACTTGCTGTATCCAAGACATATACTGTCTCACTATCCGAATCAGTAACATCCAGTGACACCACTACAGCATCCAAGAAGTCTACAGTATTACTATCCGAGTCAGTAACATCTAGCGACACTGCTACCGCATCCAAACAGTCTACAGTCTCACTTTCCGAATCAATAACATCCAGTGACACTGCTACCGCATCCAAACAGTCTGCTGTCTCACTGTCAGAATCAATAACATCCAGCGACACTGCTACCGCATCCAAACAGTCTACCGTATTACTATCCGAATCCGTAACATCTAGTGATGTACTTGCAACATCCAAGAAATCCGCTGTCTCACTTTCCGAATCAGTAACATCTAGTGATGTACTTGCAACATCCAAGAAATCTGCTGTCTCACTTTCCGAATCAGTAACATCCAGTGACACCGCTACAGCATCCAAACAGTCTACAGTCTCACTATCCGAGTCAATAACATCTAGTGATGTACTTGCTACATCCAAACAGTCTGCAGTATTACTATCCGAATCAGTAACATCCAGTGACACTGCTACAGCATCCAAGAAATCTACAGTCTCACTATCCGAATCCGTAACATCTAGTGATGTACTTGCAACATCCAAACAGTCTGCTGTCTCACTTTCCGAATCAGTAACATCCAGTGATGTACTTGCTGTATCCAAGACATATACTGTCTCACTGTCCGAATCAATTACAATGTATGATCTAATTGGCCAAAACATTGCACGAAACCAAATACTTGTGCCTAATACCCAAACTACAGTAACAGTAGACCCAGTAAAGACAAATGTAATTATCTCTAGTACTAATGCAACACTATCAACAGTAATAATCCCGTCAACTGTAACAACTGCCCAACTAAATTATTCAAAAATACTTCAAACAGGTATTAAAAATACGATGCAGATTGGCAATCCTGTGACAATTATAAAAGATAATGCAAACTCTCAACATGTTGTAGAGGTGAATATTCCTGGAAACATCACTTTAACTGGTCCTTCAACTTGGAATGGTGATCTTTCTTTACCAATTGTTGTATCAAATCCATCATTGCCACAAGAACCTAACGTCATCAATACTCCAAGCAAAAGTATTGCTTTGGGCTTGAGTAGTTCTTCACTGACTTTCAATAAAGCAATACGCATGTCATTTACGGGTGATGCTGGATTACGAGCTGGTTACTTTAATTCAGCTGTGCCATTTACAGAAATTACAACAACCTGTACTGATGATACTCAAACAACAAATGATGGATTGCCTGCAGGTGGGATTTGCAAAATTAATGTTGGTCATGATTTGATAATATGGACAAAACACTTTACAAGCTTTACAACCTGGAGTTCAACCTCATCTACAAGTTCTACCTCTATCTCTGTGAGTGGAACCGGTAACTCCGGTGGGGGTGCTACTGGAGTTGGTGCAAGTGCAGCTGCTGCCACATCCGCAAGTAACGGTGGAGGTGCAGGACCTTATCTTAAGATACAGAAAATATCTTATGATGTCTGTGACAAACAGATTGTACAAATCCAGATAGGAACGGACGTAACAGATGTAGATCCTATGGTGATAATCCGTACTTCACTAACTGGAGTGATTAATGCAAAGCTTGTACCAGACCAACCATATGCACAAGAAAATGTCAACGCTACAATACGAAAGCTGGTCTATGAAGCTACTATCAGTCCACAAGAGAAATCGTTTGAAGTTGTAACATTGGAATACGTTGGACACAACATGTTCTCCTTTGGAAAAACAGTCGAGATTACTGGCTGCAATGAGACTCTAGATTTCACAAAACTTGTGACACCAGTACAACTAGATCAAATTGACCTTTCAGCACCAAGGATGTTTGATTTCAAATTCCAATTGGGAAATGGAACCCAACAACTTGTATCAGACTCTGAAACGCCATTTGTATCTGGTGAGCCTCTTTCCGTATATGCTATAGTAGATACGCCCACACAACTTGTTACATCTGAGTTGAGATTCACAGAGATTGGAAGTAATGATTCTGCAAAATATAATGCAGTAACAATGAATGTTGCTCCGTTACAAGTATCAAATAGTACCTACTTGTTATCTGCTCTAGTTCCGTCTGAATTTTTACAATCTCCTGGAATTCAATATTGGATTCATGTAGAAAATAGTGCAAACAAAGACATTGATTCGGATGTAGCAACCATGGGGGTAAAGCCAGTTAATCCAATAAATGCCAAAATAGAGTTGGATGTTCCACAAACCGAACCAGCCGGAATCACAACACTTTCATCTTATATCACAAATAATGGCAATTCATTGTACGGCGTTGTCTCACTTGTAGTGGACAACAAGACTGTCTATGATTCACCGCCTCAGATTTTCAGAATTGGACAAACAAAAGTAGATCTACAATGGGATGCTACTGTACTAAGATCCGTGTCAAATCATCAAGTATATGCAGTGGCAAAGTTTTATGACAAATCTTTTGAAACTATACCTACAACATTAGATGTCTTCCGCTCTGTCCAGACTGTTCCATTGTCACAACCAATCGTATTAGGACCACTCAAAAACAATGATGGCGTTATAGTGGCAAATCCCACCGTATTGTATTCATCATTTAATAATTCTGATAATATGACATACAAAGTAACAGCTCCTGATGGAACCTGTGTCATAGGAACATCTGATAACTGTCTTGTAACACAATCTACTTCTGGATCAAGTAATTCAAAGAGTATTGTCATAGGGGACCAGATATACAGAGTACGATATTCTGGATCCACTAGCCAACTTGAAAGATTCTCAATCACATCAGTAGATCCAATCATAGGACAATGGAAAATGGAAATAGATTCACAAGATGGTTCTATATCACAGGATCATACAATAGATAATGTATTCTTGAAGGTAAAATACGATTCACCGTAGATGATGTAATGATTTTCTTTGAAATTTAATTCTAAATATCTCTAGACTAGAGGTTTGTCTCCTTCAACAGGTTCTGTAACCTCTGTTTTTTCACCATCTGTTATTCTTTGTAAAATCTCTTTTGCTGATAATTTGTGAAGATATTCATTGTTGTTACCGCATCTGTATGAGAAAGTACAGCGTGGACATCCTGCCTCACTCTTACAAGGACACTCTGATACAATGTCCAGACTTCGCTCAAAGGCCTTTTCAAGTCTGTCATAGAGTGCCTTGCTTGCACCATTTCCACCTATTGCGGAATCATAGACAAAGACCAAGCCTGATGTGCCAAGAGATATGCCGCCCAAGTCTTGTGAGACACCACCTGTTATCATGTTGCTTCCCTCTATTACTACATGTTCTGTAGCATGATATCCGCTTGCTTCAACATATTCTTCATTTTCTGCCTTGCTGATTTGATCTAGCGGTCTTGGCGCCTTGAATACAATTCCCTTTGTTACAAAATCATAATCAAGTGGTTTTTCTAAAATTATTTTTTGTCCCTGTCCTACCTCTTGACCCAATTCCAGATTTACATAACCGTAGACTCGTTTCTGGATGTGTAGCTTGCAGAATGCAACCTCAATTCCATTTGCAAGTCTTTTCTCAAAAATTGTCTCTATTGTTGGCCATTCTTCTGTGAGTGCCTTGGTATAGTATGGATAATTCTTTGGAAGATATTCTAATTTTGCAGTCATCTTTTCTGGATATCCTACCTCTTTGACTTTGTATCTAATTCCTGCCAAAAAATAAACTGCTTGGGGATGAAGTTCTTCTAATGCAATTGGTAACACTCGTTCTCCAACTTTTTTACCATTTAGGAAAATGTCAATTGATCTTCCTATTCCTCTTATGCTGTACTCTTCTAAAATTGACTTTATCTGATCGTAATTTGGAACATATCTATTTTCAATCAAGACAAGACTACCTGCTCCGACATGTCTTTCAATGACATCCTTGTGTTCTGGTAGTTCGTGTTTTGCAATTGGCTTGTCGCAGGCCATTGCAATAACTTGAAACTCTTCAACAAAGGGATTTTTTGGATCAATGTAAATTTGTTCAACATCTTCAAAATAATCTGCAGGATGATTCTTGTAATATTGGGAGATCGGGTCGTTGCCTAGTACCAAAAATGCATATCCTCCTTGACCTTTTCTTGCAGCTCTTCCTATTCTCTGTGTGAGTCTATTTACTGGAATTGTGGATGATATGACTCCGTCCACATTGCCTACGTCTATTCCAAGCTCAAGTGTTGGAGTTGCAGAAATTGCAAGTAACTTGTCAGTTTTGAATAACGTCTCAACTGATCTTCTATAATTTGCCATGAGGCCTGCTCGATGAACCTTGATGTCTATTTTTTGTCGTCTTGCCTGTAGTGCCAAAAGTTCGGAATTAAGATGAGAATTGCTAAACACTAGTGTTTTGTGTTGTTTTGATGTCAATTTCTTTAGTATGTCAATCATTAATGCACGCTGGGTCATAAGCGATGGAAAGAGCATTGAAAATTCTGTCTTGCCTTTCTTGCCAGAGCCTGAGACTTGGACCATCTTTACTCCAAATAACATTTGGCAAAATTGTAATGCATTCTCTAATGTTGCAGATGCTGCAATCATCTGCATCTTGGGTGCAATTCGTTTCAATCTTTTTATGATATAGTGAACATTGGAACCGAAAATTCCAGAGTACACATGAGCTTCATCAACTGCAAGAAATCTGGTTGTATTAAACAACGAGGCAAATCTAGTTCGATGCCACAAGTGATAATGTAATACATCAAAGTTAGTTATTATGACCTGAGGGGGATTTGCAAGAATTTCTCCGCGCTCCTCTTGTTTTGTATCTCCGTCAAATACTGCACATCGTATATTCATCTTGTCTGCAATTTCTTTTATCTTTGGATATTGATCACGGGAAAGTGATTTGGTTGGATAGACAAAAATTGCTTGTATTGTAGAAACTGGATTTTTCAAGTTCCCTATTCTTTCAATGATTGGTACAACAAATGATTCTGTTTTTCCAGATGCAGTAGGTGCAGTGATTACTATGTTATCACCTGATACGATATGGTGTATGGCCTCTTCTTGAAATTTATAGAATTTCTTTATGCCTTTTGATTCCAATGCCTCTATGATGCGTTGATCAAGACCTGAGTCTGATACCGTAGAGCCCATTTCAGGCTCTGGTTCCTCTATTATCTTAAAGTGCGAGACATAGTGTCTCTTTGAGAAAAGAACTGACTTTGTAATCTCTGCAATCTTGGCACCTCCTATCATCTTGTTTATCTCGTCTTCTGTCTGCAGAATGCCTTCTTTCTCTAGGGTTGATTCTGATTGGCTCTTGGTTGGTATCTCATCATTGTCAAATTTTATTAAAAATTCTAGAAACGCTTCATCGTTACTCTTCTTGGAATCTATGATATCTTCAATTTTGCATTTGGGACAGCTAAAGTGTATTTTTTGATTAAACGTGCGTTGAATATCTATCTTGGATTTACACTTGGGACAATTATGCACTAGAACATGGAATAATTCTGGATGATTTAATTTTTGGTTATGATACTGTATACATCACAAGTAAAACTTGAATAGAATTTATCCAAAACCATGATGACATATAATATCGTATTATTTCTAGACTGACGTGGGTCTTGGAAGTTATTGGGGCGAAGTCCTCGATGTATTGGAAAAAATAATTCCTGTATATGACAAGGTCAACTCTATGATTTCACTTGGAAGAGACTCTGAGTTTCGCCAAAGAGGAATCACAAATAGAGTTCATCCTGGAGATAGTATTCTTGATGCCGGTTCTGGTTTTGGTAACATGTCAAAGACTGCATCTCAGATCTGTGATGGAAATCTTACAATTACATTGTATGATCCACTAAGAGCGATGTTAAAAAACACTAGTCGATTATTTTCTGTAACACCTGTATTAACATGTGGAGTCTTTGAACATATTCCATTTCGCGATGAAAATTTTGATGCGGTACTTACTGGATATTCTCTAAGGGATGCAATCAATCTGAGAATTGCAATCTCTGAGATACATCGAGTCCTAAAAAAAGGCGGGAGATTTGTCATAGTTGATCTAGGCAAGCCTGACAATCCTGTACTTCGAGCAGGAGTGTCGTTTTACCTCCGGGCGGTACTTCCTATATTGGCAGTAATTGGTGGGGGAAGATTGGGCCTGAAGTTTGCCACTCTGTATGGTACGTACAAACTATGGCCTCAAAACAAGAAATTAGAGTCGCTCCTTCTTGAAAGATTCTCAAGAGTAGAGTTTGAAAAAGGCATGCTTGGGGGCGCAATCATGGTTGCAGCATACAAGTAAAGATGAACAAAGTAACACTTGTCTATGTTATTGCACTAATTGTTGGATTTTCATATGGAATGCACAATCCGATCGTTCCACTGTTTTCAAAAGATCTTGGTGCATCGTACTTTGATCTTGGAGTAATTGGATTTGCAAACTTTATTCCTTACATGTTCATTCCGCTTTTTGTTGGACTATTGCTTGACAGGTTTAACAAGGGCCTTCTTCTTTCTCTTGGATTAATTCTTGATTCTGTATCCATTTACTTGTTGTCTGTTGCAGACTCGATTCCACAAGTAATATTGTTTAGAACCATGGTTGGAGTTGCACATTCCTTCTTCTGGCCTCCATGTGAATCTATAATATCCCAGTCCACCAGTCCGCAGAATCGTGTGAAAGCAATTTCTAGATTTATGGCTTTTTTTGTTGTAGGACTTATGATTGGACCCTTGATTGGTTCATTTTTACTTGAACACTTTGATATGTCTTATAGAATACTCTTCCAAGTTGCTGCATTTGCAATTGCAACTTCGTTGGTTTCATCATTGATGTTATCAAAGGATAAAAAAACAATTCCAAACGGAATGATATCTCTTACATCTGCAAAACATTTAATAAAATTTCCCACAGTTATTGC
>DATEZN010000100.1:0-3793 GCA_035255545.1 Nitrosotalea sp.
ACCGTATTCTTGTAGAGTTGGAATCTGAAAAACGATCTCTATCTGGTTCGCTAAATACGAGAGCTCCTGAGGCATACCTTGAGATATCAAATGGATATCGCTCCATGTCATCACGAAAGAATGAACTTGAGGAAGAAAGAAACTCTATTGTAAAATTCATCGAAGAAATTGACAAAGGTAAACGTCAGACCTTTTTGGAATCATATGATAAAGTGGACAAGGATATTCGAGAAATATTTAGCAAGATGACTGGAGGAAATGCATGGCTTGAAATTCAAAACGAGGATGACATATTCTCATCTGGAATATCGTATCTTGTGCAATTTCCAAACAAACCAAAAAGAGAATCAACATCAATTAGTGGTGGAGAAAAGACACTTGCAGCAATTACATTTTTGCTAGCACTTCAAAAACTAAAACCATCTCCATTTTATTTGCTTGATGAAGTTGATGCACATCTTGATGCATTGAACACTGAAAGACTCTCTACTATACTTGAAGAGAGAGCAAAAGGCAGTCAGATGATAATGGTATCACTAAAAGATTCTGTAGTCAAAAAGGCAACTCTGATCTACGGAGTATTTCCAAGAAATGGTGTGTCACATGTTGTTTCACATAGAATTTCTAATGTACCCGAAGTGGCAAACTAGTTTATCTTTACAAAACACGCAACTTGTCGAGTGTCTGAAATTTTTTCAAGCTCAGGTTCTTGTTTACATTTTTCTATTGCGTAAGGACACTTTGCCATAAACCTGCAGCCTTGATACGTGCTGAAATCTGAAGATTCGTTGATGCGTATCTTTCTATCACTGTGTAAATTATCTGGGTCTGGGTCTGCAATGGAATCTAAGAGTGCCTGGGTGTATGGGTGGCGTGGTGTGGATAGGACTTCATTGATTGGTCCTGTCTCAACAATTTTTCCGCGATATAAAATTGCGATTCTGTGACCGATATAGCTTGCAGTTGACAAGTCATGTGTAATGTAAAGAAAAGAGATACCATGTTTTTCTTGCAATTCTTTTATGAGTTCAAGTATTCCAATTCTTACTGATACATCAAGCATAGAGACAGGTTCATCTGCTATGACAAGTTTTGGATTTGTTACAATGGCGCGAGCTATGGCAACTCTTTGACGTTGTCCTCCTGACAACATATGGGGATATTTTGATGCAATATCTTCAACTGGCTCTAGTTTTACTTGACTGAGTGCATGTAATGCAATACGGTTTCTTTCTTCCTTGTTTCCAATGTTGTGAATTTCAAGTGACTCTTTTACTATGTCCACAACAGTCATTCTTGGATTAATTGATGCGTATGGGTCTTGGTGAACCATCTGGCAGCCTAGTCTTATCTTTTTGAGGCTGTCTGCATGACTTGTGATATCTTGTCCCAAAAATGTGATGGTGCCAGCGTCTTGTTCTAATGCTCCAAGTATGATGCGTGCAATAGTGGTCTTGCCTGATCCTGATTCACCTGCTAGTACAAACGTCTCGGCGGTTTTGATTAAAAATGAAACTCCGTCTGCTACTCGGACTGTCTCTTTATCTGTTCCAGTAAATCCCTTTTTGACAAAGTATTTTTTCAAGTCCTTGACTGAAAGGATCTCTTCCATCACTTTTTGATGTGATCGCAAATATATCAAGCGATCAATAGGTCAAAAACTGATCATCGCAAAGTTTTAAAAGGCTAAGATATGAGGGAAATTCGTGAAGTCTCAGTTACTCGCATTTGTAATGATTACAGGTCTTTTGTTAAGTGCAGGTTCTGTCTTTCTAAATCATGTAGTTTTCGCAGATGATCCTTGGTCAGATATTGCTGCCAGACAACAAGCAGCAGAACAAAAAGCCATGGCAACATACATGAGCTACTATCAATTTGCAGACTTGGATCAATCTAAAAGAAACTGGTCTGGTCTTACTAGCGTAACAACTGATGAAACAAGCAGAGGTAGAGATATCAGTGCACAATCACAAGTTTCAATGCAAAACGCAATTTCACAATTTGACAATATGCACGTTAGACAATTATCTGCAATTGCATCAGATGGATATGCTGGACTAAACAGCACTTCAACTGATACACAAGGCAGGGATAGAAATGCTATGATTGATTCAGCAACATCTTCTTCACTTGCAGAAGCTCAAAATGTCATTGACCAATTAATCAAGATTAGACAAAACTATGCAAACTTCCAAGCAGGTCCAACAACAGACTCTGTTGCAACTTACAATAGACAAGCTCAGATTGAACAAAATATGAATGACAGTGAAACTGAAGCAGCATCACTAGTTAGCCAACTTGCAAAAACTGATCAAGTGTACATTGACTTGAGCCAGTATGTAGACCCAGCACAATTTACTTACAAGCCAAACTCTGTAACAAATGAACAGGGCGGCGGTCATGTCAACTTGACTCCACAACAATCCTACGCATTATCAAAGGCAGTAATGATATTCAACCAGATTCATGACAGACATCTTGCATTGCTCCAGTCAAACTATTATGGTTTGAACAGTGTAACAACTGATGAGAATAGTACAGACAGAAATACTCTGATAGCACAAGCAAAACAAACCTCAATGGATAATGCACTCCGAGTGTACAATTCATACTATAACGGCACCGGTCAGTAAAAATACTGTAAAATTTCTTTATCTGAATTTCTGAACTTAGTTTGTTATTCGTGTAGCCAACACATTACAAAGCCTGATGTAGTCTTGATTTTAGGTGGCTCTTTTTTGCATTTTTCCATCGCTTGTGGGCATCTGTCGTAAAATCTGCACCCGCTTGGGGGATTTACAAGACTTGGAGGATTGCCTTTCAAGGGCATGATTTTCTTTGTTTCACCTAGTTTTGGTATGGAATCTAACAAAGCAATTGTGTAAGGGTGCTTTGGATTTTTGTAAATGTCTTGCATGTTGCCAAACTCTACAATTTGACCTGCGTACATGATTCCAACTTTTTCAGCAATCTCTGAAATTATGCCCAAGTCATGAGAAATCAACATGATTGACAATCCTTCTTTTTTGAGTTTTTTTAATAAAATCATTATCTGGGCCTGGACCAAAACATCTAGGGCGGTAGTAGGCTCGTCTGCAATTACCATTTCGGGTTTTAAAACAAGTGCCATGGCGATGACTACTCTTTGTTTCATTCCTCCACTGATCTCATGTGGATACTTGTCCAAGACTGGATGTGTCAGTCCAACAGACAAAATCGTAGATTCAATTGTCTGCTTGTAATTTCCTTCAAAATTATGTTTTCGTAGAATTTCTTCAAATTGTTGCTTGATTGTAAAAACTGGATCTAGTGAATTCATTGCCCCTTGGAAAACCATCGATATTTGCTTCCATCTGATATTTTTTGTAAATTCCGCATCGGACATTGACAGTATGGATTTGTCGCCCAAGAGAATTTCGCCTGACACACTGGCGTTTTCTTGGAGTGTTTTCATGATTGCAAGACCAAGTGTACTCTTACCGCAGCCGCTTTCTCCTGCTATTCCTATTGATTCATTCTCCTTGTATGAAAACGATACATGATCTACTGCATGTACTTTCTTTTTTTGGCTTTGGTATTGGACTATTAGATCATTCACAGATAGTGTAACCATGGATGTTCTATGAAATAGTAGTACATTTGAGTTTTGGACTGCGATCTAGTTTGATCTCAGGGTTATTGCGTTAAATGATGTTTGCCAATTTCGCATGATTTATCTTCTAGTTTTTGCAAGCAAAAAATCGATTTCCTTGAGGACTCCAATTTGCAGTTTTGATGCGATGAATGGCATACT
>DATEZN010000101.1:0-2184 GCA_035255545.1 Nitrosotalea sp.
TTCTTTTTGTCTTGTTCAGAGAAAAGTTCAGCATCCTTTGTCATTTTTTCTATATCTTCTTTGGCAAGTTTTGTACTTGCAGTAATAGTTATTTTTGCTTCTTTTTGTGTAGCTAGATCTTTTGCTGCAACATTGAGTATACCGTTTGCATCAATATCGAATTTGACCTCAATTTGTGGAATACCTCTAGGAGCAGGGAGAATTCCTGAAAGATTAAAGCTTCCAAGAGATACATTATCTGCAGCCATCGGTCTTTCTCCTTGAACTACATGTATAGTTACAGCAGTTTGGTTATCTGCAGCAGTTGTGAAAACTTTGCTCTTTGAGGTAGGAATTGTGGTATTTCTGTCAATTATGGGTTCTCGTAATCCCCCTAATACCTCTAAACCAAGTGTAAGGGGAGTAACATCAAGAAGTACAATATCGCTTGTAACTTCACCACCAATAATTCCTGCCTGAACTGCAGCACCTAAAGCAACTGCTTCCATTGGATCTATTCCAGCTTCAGGTTCTTTTCCCATCAAATTAGCAACAAATTTTTTGACTAGAGGAATTCTAGTAGGACCGCCAACCAAGATGATTTTACTAATATCTGCAGGAGTAAGTTTTGCGTCTTCCATAGATTTTGTAACAGAAGGTCTGCATCTTTCCACTATTGGGTTGATGAGTTCTTCAAACTTTGCTCGAGTTATTTTTAATTCAAGATTCTTCGGTCCTGAGGATTGCTCATAAGATATGAATGGTAAGTTGATATCTGTTTCAAATATTGATGAGAGTTCGATCTTTGCCTTTTCAGCAGCTTCTCTTACTCGCACCATAGCTGCACTATCTTTTGAGATATCAATTCCAGATGTTTTCCTAAAACTGTCAACAACATAATCAATCAAAACTTTATCCATGTCTGTACCACCAAGCTGAGTATCTCCAGAAGTACTCATGACTTCAAATACACCGCCACCCATTTCCATTATGGTTACATCAAGTGTTCCCCCACCCAAATCAAACACCATGATTTTCATATCTTGTTTTAATTTGTCTAGACCAAAAGCAAGTGCAGCAGCAGTTGGTTCATTTATTATTCTTACAACATCAAGGCCTGCAATTTGTCCAGCGTCTTTGGTTGCCTGTCTTTGGTTGTCATTAAAATACGCAGGTACTGTGATTACTGCTTTTTCAACCTTGTCTCCGGTAAACGCTTCTGCATCACGCTTTATTTTTTGTAAAATGAATGCAGAAATTTGTTGAGGTTTGTATTCTTTATCATAGATTTTAAAAAAATGATCTGTTCCCATCTTCCTTTTTGCTGCCACTACTGTACCCTCAGGATTGGTCACTGCTTGTCTTCTGGCAGGTTCACCAACTATGAGTTGACCATCTTTTGTAAGACCAACAACAGAAGGAAACGCTTTTCCTCCAACCGTAGTTCCCTCAGATGCAGGAATAAGAGTAGGTTTCCCACCCAGCATAACAGCTGCAGCAGAATTGCTTGTTCCCAAATCAATACCAATAATTTTAGCCATTTACATTTTCATCTCTTTGATACTTCGCTTAGATATTTCTACTAAGCTTGGTCTAATAACTCTCTCTTTCAAAATATATCCTTTGCGCAGTTCTGTGGTGATTGTATTATCATCCAATGTTGGATCTTCTTTTACAGATATAGCTTCATGTAATTTAGGATCAAAGATCTCACCTACTGCTTCGATGGGTTTTACTCCAAATTCGACTAGAAATACATCCATATTTTTTAGAATAGCATCTAGACCCTGAGTATTTGCATCTTGTTTTAATAAAACATCTTTTGCTCGAACAAAATCGTCATATATTCCAAGAAATTTGAGAACGACACCATCAGTGATCGAATTTACACGATTCTGAATATCAATTTCTGATCTTTTCTTTAGATTTTCAAAATCTGCAAGAAGATATTGAATTTTTTTTTCATAAGAAGAAACTTTTTCTTTTTCATGTTCAAGTTGAATTTTCATTGTTTCAAGTTCTTGTGAGGATTCCATTTCGTCTTTGTTGTTACGACGTTCATGAGTTTCTGTTAAATCATTTTGAGATACATCAGATGTGTCAGACAATTTTATTACATTATTTTTTAGAACATGCCCTTATTATAATATCTCGCAGAGAGGATTTGTTTTAATTACGATAACATCAGAGTCTTTTCCATTTTTA
>DATEZN010000102.1:0-8477 GCA_035255545.1 Nitrosotalea sp.
AAATGGAGATCAAGGCACCTACATACCATTTAATGGAGATCAAAGAGGAAAAACCAATTTTGATGCAATTCATTCTTGACCTCTAGGCTAAATTATTAAATAGCTTTTATCTACAACAAGTCAGGTTTGGTAGACGAAGAATTAGAAAAAATTATGAAAAAGAAGTTGGAAGATATGAAATCATATAAAGAACCAGAAATTCTCGATCTCACAGATTCTAATTTTGATAAATCCATAATTGGTGACACACCAGTAATCGTAGATTTTTGGGCTACATGGTGTGGTCCATGTCAATTCATGTCTCCAATTTTTGAAAAGATTGCAAAAAAATACAAAACCATTAGATTTGCGCGTGTAAATGTCGATAATGCACCAGGCATATCTCAAAGATATGGAGTTTATTCAATTCCAACATTTCTCGTATTTAGTAATGGAGAACCAGTTGACAAGGCAATGGGAGCAGTCGGAGAACCTGGACTACATATGCTTGCGCAAAAATATGCCTAATAGGCATAAAGCGGATTAACTTTTCTCTGGATATCTATTATTTCTCTGAGAACTTGAAATTCCTCAGGACTCAATTTGTGAGAAAATGTTTTCAATAACAATTTTGCTTCAGGAGAGGGCGGAAATGAATAAAGAATTTCTTCTTCAGATATTTGTCTACCTATTGTTACATTTTGGATCGAGACAGCTACTTCTTTGCCTTTTTTTGCAACGTCAACACTTTTGCCGTTTTCTTGAATTTGATGTACAACACCAATTTTTCTACCATTTGAATTCATGACAGATACTTTTTGCTTTAACACACCAGCATCCACCAGTACTCCAAAAACTGCAGGGTTGTTCTGTCTGAACACATAACCTTTGAGAAATGTGAATTTGCATATTGGTGTAAGTTCTTGGAAAATAGCATTCTCTTCATTTGCAGTATCATCTCTAACCCAATCTACATAGTTATCAATTAAACTGTAAATCACTTGGTCATGAAAAATCTTGATGTGACTTGCATCTGCTTCTTCTTGAGCATCTTGTAAAATTTTTACATTAAATGCTATTATCACGCCCAAATGTCTATCACGTTCTTTTATTGCAAGTGCTTCCATAACATCTCGCCTTGTTACAGGTCCAATATCTGCCATTGATATTGATACATTTTGTTTTTTTAACATATCAGTCAAAGCTTCTAGAGAACCAATCGTGTCACATTTTAGAATTATTCCTTTTGTATCAGTTTTGATAAATACGGATTTCATTTCAGATTCGATCAATTTTTTGAATTCTTCAATTTTTGATTCATCAGTAGTTGCATAGACAGGACTTCCGGGAAGTGCACCTTCTAGATCTGGCGATGCAATTTTGATGCCAGCTGCTGCAACCACCTCGTTTACTGGCATAAATTTATCTCTAGGATCACGCATTTCATCCAGAGGTTTTGGAAGAAGTATTGCCTTGGGTTTTGTTACGATTACCGAGTCTCTTTTGGCAACTAGAATGAAATCGCTTTTTCTCAAAGTACCATCAATTAGTACAATGTTTGCAGTCATCCCAAGGCCAATCTCTTCTTTGACCTCAAGAACTATACCTCTAGTTTGTTTCTCAGTTTGATCCAATTTTTTTTGCATGTATTGTTGTGTAAGTCCCACCAAGACTGCTAGTAACTCAGGCATCCCTTCTCCACTTCTGGCACTGACTGGAACTATTGCAACTTCCTTTAGAAAATCCTTTACTCTGTAAAATGCCTCTGAATTGTATCCTAAAACAGATAATGTGCCTACAACATTATACAGTAACTCATCAAGTGCGGTCTGTACAAATTGGTCCTGTTCTTTGACTGATTGTGAAATAAATTTTGTTGTAGGATTTTTTTTCCATCCAGAAACCATATCGACTTTATTCAAAGCTATTACAAACGGAACTTTTCTACTCTGCAAGATTTTTAGACTTTCGTTAGTTTGGGGTTGAAACCCTCGATTTACATCTATAACTAAAATAGCGATGTCTGCGGCAGAGCCACCCCTTGCTCGAAGATTTGTAAATATTTCATGTCCTGGAGTATCAATAACAAGCAAACCTGGAATTTCTTGATTTGCTCCTCCCATTTTTGCAAAAAGAGGTCCACAAACTTTCTTTAATGTTTCAGTAGGAAGAAAACTTGCACCAATGTGCTGTGTGATACCGCCAGCTTCTCTGGCCTGTACACCAGTACCTCGTATCTTATCTAACAGAGATGTTTTACCAGAGTCTACGTGACCCAGAACTGCTACTATGGGCTGTCGTATTTGCAACTACTTTCACTTGAATACCACAGCTATTTCTTTTTCAAAACTTTCCTTAGAGTCAGAAGCATGTATGATATTATCAGAGATGCCCAATCCAAAGTCTCCTCGTATTGTTCCCGGTGCAGCATCAAATGATTTAGTTGAACCCACCATTAATCTGGTTGTTGCAATTGCATTATTTCCTTCCACAATAGCTGCAACTACACTTCCTGAAGTAATAAAAGAAACCAATTCTCCAAAAAATGGCTTTGTGTTATGCACTGAATAGAATTCTTCTGCCATTTGTTTTGTAAAAGTAAACATTTTCAATTTCAAAACATTGAATCCCCTATGTTCAAATCTAGAGATAATATCACCTACTAGTTTTCTTTCTACGCCGTCAGGCTTTACAATGAATAACGTCTGTTCAGTCATTTTATTTTTTGACCTTTATTCCGCCCTTGACATATTTGTTAGTCCACTTGAGTCTTCTCGGATCACGTTTTAGGACTAGCATGTTCTTTTTGCATTTTGAAGAACAAAACCAAAACACTGAACCATCGTTTTTTACAAGCATGGTACCAGAACCCTTTGCTACAGGTCGATTACAAAAACTACAAGGCTTGACTAGAACACTCAATTTTTATCACTTTATCTTTCTCGCTTCACGTTCTGTTTCTCGTAATATGAGAATATCTGACATTCTTACAGAGCCTTTAACATTTCTTGTTAAAATTCTTCCTCTGTCTTTGCCATCTAGTATCTTTACTCTAACTTGAATAACTTCGCCAGCAATTCCGGTTCTTCCGACTATTTGTATAACTTCAGCAGAGGTAGGAACTTCAGTACTCATTTGTTAGCTTGACCACCTTTTATCTGCGATAACGATGCCACAATTTGGTCTACAATGTGTTGAGCATCTCCAGAATCTAATATCGCAGCAGCAGCAGATGTAACATCAATTCCCAGAGACTTACCTAGTTCTTGTCTGCTTGGAACAAAGCCATATGGAATTCCGTGCTCCTCACATAGTATAGGAAGGTGAGCAACTACCTCTGGTGGTTCTACATCTTCTGCAATAATCACCAGTTTACTGATTCCTCGTTCAATTGCTTTTGTAACTTCGTTGGTACCTTTCTTTACTTTACCACTTTGATGTGCGACTCTTACAGCCTCATATATTGGGCTAACCAAGTCAGTGGGCACCTCAAATTTTACGTAATAAGCCTTAGCCAGATGTATCACCCATTGGGATCATTTTCATTCTTTCTTTCTTTTCAATTGGTTTTAAAAGTGTTATCTGTCAGTGCAGCATTTACCTTTTGTAGGTATTTTTCAAAAATATCATCTAATTTAGATTGGGAGTAGGACTCGGCATAGAGTCTAGCGATTGGTTCAGTACCACTCAATCGTACCATAATCCAGCTAGAATCACCTAATGACAATTTAATTCCGTCAGTAAGATCTTTTTTGTAAGGCTCTTTCTTTAGAATTTTAACTATCTTTTTAAAATCATTTTTTGAACATTCTATTTTTCCTTTGGTGGTAAAAGATGGAGGTAACATATTCATTTCTTGTGATAAAGAATTTTTGCTATGTGTTAGAAGATCAAGCAAAATAGCCATGGTCATTGAACCATCTCTAACCTGATTGTGTTTACCATACATAAATCCGCCATTTTCTTCAAAACCAATAATTGCATTTTCTTTTACCATTTTACGTGAAACCTCAACACTACCCACTTTGGTTCGTAAAACTTTAGATTTTGAATTGGCAGCTATTTTTTCTATTACAGATGTAGAGTTGACGGATGTAATTATTTTAGATGAAGGTTGTTTCTTTAGAATGTATTGTGATAAAAGTAATGCAGATCTGTCACCTGTGATAATTTTTCCTGTTTCATCACAAAAAATACTCCTATCACCATCTCCATCAAATGCTATTCCAAGATCAGCTTTTGATTTTATTATCATATTAGAAAGATTATTCAAATTTTGAGGTGTTGGTTCTGAGCCACGGCCTGGAAAACTGCCATCTATGTTTTCATTTATTAGAATTGTCTCACACCCAAGATCCTTGCATAAAGTAGGGGCGGTTATTGCCTGAGCACCATTTCCAAGATCAAGTACTATCTTGAGATTTCGTGATTTGATTTTGTTTACGTTAACCTGTTTCTTTATTCCAGAAAGATATGTTCTAGTAGCATTTAATTCATTTATTATTGAACCAAATTTCTTTGAAGTTTTCCATTTTTTTGCAAAATAAATTTCTTCTACTTGGAGTTCAGATTCTCTTGAGATCTCAATTCCATCTCTTGCAATAACCTTCATTCCATTATACTGAGGAGGATTATGTGATGCAGTTATCATAATTCCACCGTTATACCCAAGTTGTCTTGTAGCAAACTGCAAACAAGGTGTAGGAACTAATCCACATACCGCAGAATCAAGACCCGTGGAACTCAGGGTAGCTGTTACTATTTTTGATATTATTACACTTGATTTTCTTCCATCATAACCTACTAAAATTGGTCCTTTTTTGAAAAAACTTGCAATTGATAGAGTAATTTTTGCGATAAAATCAAGGGTAAGATCTTCCCCAAATATCCCCCTAACACCATTAGTTCCAAATAATTTCGCCATACGGACCATCAACAATAGATAAATTTGTCTTAAAAGTCATGGTGCATGCGGGAGTTGCCAAGCCTGGTCAAAGGCGCAGGGCTTAGGACCCTGTCTTTTAGGAGTTCGTGGGTTCGAATCCCACCTCCCGCACCTATTGAACTATACAAAGCTGCATTTCTTTGTGATTACGAAAATGAACGCTACAAAAGTTATTTGAGCATTCATAGCAATGCCAGTCACCTATCGTAGAACACACTTTACAAATTTTTATTGGATTATTGTGATCGTAGCTATTTCCTCTATTATGAGCCCTGTGAGTAGTTTTTTGTTTGTCCATCATTCTCCCTCATTTAAATTAAAATTTGAAAAACTTCTCTCTTCCATTCAACAACACATTACAGAATTACAATATCTAGTTGGACTAGCATTCTTACAATACGTCATATTCCAAAAGGCTATTTAAGTATTAATAAGTGCAGTATGTCTAATAGTTCAGGATGGACAAGACAATTGTAGAACTTGTTGTAGTTGGAAAAGACCATGAAGGTGTAGTAGCAGGTTTCACTAATTTCATTTTTCAGAATAATGGAAACATAGAGAAGATTAATCAGAATGTGGTAAAGGGACTTTTTGGAATGTATCTAGAAGCAGCGTTTGCAAAAAAACTAGATGTAAAGAAATTCAGTAAAGAAGCCGAGAGACTAGCAAAGAATCTCAAAATGGAAGTCAATATTCACTATGAAGTATCAAAAAGAAAGAGAGTTGCAGTGCTTGTAACAAAAGAACCCCACTGTCTTGAAGCTATTCTAGATGCAAGAACAAAGAGTAAGATCAAAGGAGAAATTGTAGTATTAATAGGCACGGAAAACACTTTGGAGTCGTTGGCAAAAAAGGCAAACATTCCATTTGTCATAGTAGATGAAAAAGATCAGGCAAAAGCAGAAGAAGAAATAATTTCAGTCATAAAAAAATTTGATGTTGACCTAATAGTACTTGCAAGATACATGCGAATACTTTCTCCTAATTTTGTATGG
Source organism: Nitrosotalea sp. (assembly GCA_035255545.1). Classification (GTDB taxonomy): domain Archaea; phylum Thermoproteota; class Nitrososphaeria; order Nitrososphaerales; family Nitrosopumilaceae; genus Nitrosotalea. Next base: position 5,920 of record DATEZN010000102.1, read on the forward strand.
AGATATCCCAACAGAGTTATTAACATACATCCATCACTTTTACCTGCATTTCCAGGTGCTTTTGCCTATGTCCAAGCATACGAACGCGGCGCAAAAATTGTAGGATGTACCGCACATTATGTAACTGAAGATTTGGATCAAGGCCCCATAATTTTCCAAGATGCTTTTGCCATAGATGAAGATGAAACTTTGGAGTCGTTGAAAAAGAAAGGTCAAAAATTGGAAGCTAGTACATTGCTAGAAGCTGTAAAAATGCATCTGGATAGAAGATTAGAAGTATATTGGGGCAAGGTACATGTCAAACCCAAGAGATCTAGATGATAACAAGAGACCTCACAAATACCGATATTCTCAAACTAACAAAGAGCAGATCAGTTGCATTAATTCCAGTCGGATCAATTGAACAACATGGTTCTCATCTTCCCATATCTACGGATTCTGATATAATTTCATACATAGCAAAACAAGTCTCAGAGAAAAATGGATTTTTGTTATTGCCCACTCTTCAATACGGAGTTTCTTTTGAACATCATCCATTTTTCAACTTGAGTCTATCAAGTACCACTTTAGAAAAAATTCTGGTCGAATTATGTGCTTCATTATCAAAAAACCATATTGATACGGTCATCATCCTTAATGGCCATCATGGAAATCTAAATGCATTAAAAAAATTACCAGATAAAATTTCCAAAAAAACAGGTATAAAACAGCACATCTTTGTTTATTCATACTGGCATTTTATGAAAAAGGAATTTGATCATGCAGGATTTGTTGAAACATCTATCATGTTAGCAATATCAGATAAAGTACAGATGAGCAAGGCCAAAAAAGGATTCATTCCAGGTAACTTGTCAAAGGTTGAATTGAATAGATTAGGCAAAAAGGCAAACAAGTCATTTATTTCAGTAACAAAGAATGGCGTCTGGGGAGATCCCACTACAGCCACATTAAAGGATGGAAAAGCGATTTTAAATGAAATAATCACAAATTTAGTGAAAATAAGTCAAACTTGCCTTACTGGAACAGGTCGAAAATTTCACCAATGAAATTTTAATATATACCCTCCATAGAGTGGGTAATAAGTGAAATAAATGTCAGTAGATATGGCAGTAAAAGTACTTGATGAAAGCCTAAACAAGGTTGTACTTATCAAGTTGAAAGGCGGTAAAGTGATAAGAGGTAACCTTCATGGTTTTGACCAACACATGAACCTGCTACTTGAATCTTCAGAAGAGATTCCTTCTGAAGGAGAGACAAAAAGCCTTGGTACCATAGTTGTCAGAGGAGACAACGTAGTTATCATATCCCCTCCACCAAAGTGAGTGTATTATGACTAAAGGTACTACCTCAATGGGAGGCTATACAAGAAAACACGTACACATTAGATGTAGAAGATGTGGAAAGAATGCTTATCATATACGACACAAAAGATGCGCTAGCTGTGGTTTTCCTGAGGCTAAAATAAGAAAGTACAACTGGATCAAATGGTACACCTAAATGGAAGAAATAGCGCTAGTTTTTAGCTCTCTTGCAGGCGCATGCACCGCAGTTGCACTCGACAAGGTTCCAAAAATAAAACGCAATAAACAAACTCCAACTATTAATTCCGCAATCACAAATCAATTACATTCACTAATAATGGAAAAAGAAATACTTTCAAAAACCATTACAAGACTCCACCAACAAGAGTCAGATGTTACAAGAATACAAAAAGACAAACTTTTGCTTCGTTATCAACATCAACTTGGAATAGTCATTACCAAGATTGAAAAACTTGAAGTTGCAAGCAGGTATCCAGATCTAGGTCCAGTTGGAGATAGTTTGATTTCACTAATGGACAATAAACTTTCACAGTTAGATCATAGATTACACGAAATTTCTTCAAAGATTACAATAAACACAGTTACTCAACCTAAACAAGCGGAAAGGACTGTAGAGACAGTACTAGAAAATCCTCAAATCAAGAAAATAGAACCAAAAATAGAGATTCAAAAAGAAAAGATTCAGGTTCCAGAGGAAAAAATAATAAAATCAGAAAGAACACCTGAATGGTTATCTCCAATTGAGGTTCCAACATATGAAAAACACAGAACTGTAGAACTGAGCACCTTAACAGAGATCACAAATAAAATTCCACAGTTTCCTGCTGATCTCATAAGACCGGCACATGTAGAACCACAAATTCCTCAAGTAATCACAGAACCAATAATAATTGAAGAACCAATATTGATTCCTCAGCCTAGCATACAAAACATAACAGAAGAGATTTTGCCAGAATTAATACAACAAGAGCCAGAAAGAAAGATACAGCTTCCAGCAGCAATCAAAATACCAGAAGAAGAAAAGTTAGAAGATGATGACAAGGATTTGGATAAAATAAAAAGCGAAATAATGAAGGCATTATCAAAACTAGAACAAGTAGAGGTAGAATAATTGACAGTGGATGATGCCATTGAGGCATTATCACCACAGGCATTAAAAATGATCAAAAACAATTTTGTCATAGGCCTTGGGAGTGGAAGAGCTGCAACTGCAATAGTCAAGCTATTATCACAATA
>DATEZN010000103.1:0-4036 GCA_035255545.1 Nitrosotalea sp.
TCAATTATCTGATATTTCAAATTACGGGGAAACAAGTGCTTGAATAAAACTCTGCACATAATTCATTACATCATAGCCGCACTCATGCTATCTACAAGTGTAATCTATTTTGTAGTCACGTATCAACAATTTACAGACGAAAGCGGAGATGGCATACATGAGATTCCGGGTGAGAAAGAGGTTCAGCAAGGAACGAGTGACTTGGATGGGTCTCAGTGGTTAGAGCTTGACACAGGTGGAAAAATACAGACAATATTTTTCTTGACTGTAGCCGTAGTGTACATCCCAGTTGGAATCTGGATGCTAAAACAAAGACATAGCAATAAACCGCACATTATTGCTCTTGGAGGCTCTCTGTCATTGATTTTGTTCTATATTGCATCAAGAACTGTAGTTTTTCCAATAGTTGGAATACAAGGAGATGTTGGTAGTATAGACATAGTAACAAAGATCTTTCAAAGTTCCATTGTTATAGGTTCAACATACCTTACTGTAGCCAGAAGAAAACTTGAAAACAATCTTTCCCAATCAGGCCGTAAATAGTAAAAATGTTGGGCGATTTTCTTAAACAAACCAAGATCATGTCTTATATCATCTGTATAATGTTTCTAATACATTGCCTGAACTTGATGATTTAACAAAAGCAAAGATAGTTGCGTTAATTCTAGACAAAAAAACAGAGGTTGCATTAGAGAAGCTAAGTGAATTGTACAAGGTTGATACTCCTAAAGTTGTAGTGGGTACAATCAAGAAGAAAAGAAGAACGGTATATGCAGTATATGTAGTACAAGAAAAAAAGATCTATGCATTAAACTCTGATATTTTCTACAACCCGTTTGTTATGTTACATGAATACTATCATCATATTCGATCAAAACTTGGAACGCATAGAGGTTCAGAAAAACATGCCAACATGTACGCCCAAGAGTTTATTGATTCGTACATGAGAATTGCAGACAAGCTAAATCAAAACAAGGATGTAAAATAGCAATCCAGGAAAATTCTTTAACTATTTTGTTCTAGACCATTTCTTCATCCACTGTAAAAGATCTATCATGGATTCAACAAGCTCCTGTCCTTTTCTAGTAAGCTTGTATTCCACTCGTGGCGGAATCTCATTATAAGACAGTCTATCTAACACTCCACTTTTCTCAAGTTCTTTCAGTCTTGTTGCTAATGTTCTACTGCTTATTCCCTTCAAGGCCTGCTTGAACTGTTTGTATCGTACAGGCTCTGTTGTACAACACAGTGGAATCAATATCTCAAGTGTGCCTCTTTTTGTAATTATTTTTCGTAGCTTTGAGGTCTCTGACATTAAAGATGATGCATCATATCCTTCAAAACTACAACTGTCTTTTACCATTGGAAGTGATTTTCTTTTAGTTTCCATAATTACACTAACGATAATTATTTCTCCTTGACAACTTAAATGGTTTACTAACTAAACTATAACAGAAATAAAATGGGACTATTTGGAAAAAACCTCAGAAGAAAGTTGTTTTGTTTGCCTGCATAGAAAATGCTGGACGAAGCCAGATGGCAGAAGGCTTCTTTAGAAAATATGCACCAAGTGGATATGAACCGGTAAGTGCTGGAACAAAACCTACACCTCAGATAAATCCCGTCGTAGTAGAAGCAATGAAAGAGGTTGGCATTGACTTGGGCAAACAAAAACCAAAAATGTTAACCAGTGAAATTATCCAAGACTCTGTTCTAAGTGTCAATATGGGGTGTATGGATAAAACAGAATGTCCTGCTCTTTTTATGAAAAATTCAGTTGACTGGAATATCGAGGATCCTAAAGGTAAATCCCTTGATCAAGTCAGAAAGATTAGAGATACAATCGAACAAAAGGTGAGAGAAATTTGCAAAACTCTAGAATAACAAATAGGTTATCCTCTAACCAAAAGAGGTTTTTTGCTGAAATAATTGGTACATTTGTCATAGTTGTATTTGCAACAGGTTCTGTTGTTCTTGATGTAAAATATGTTGGAACATTTGGTCTATGGTTTGTAGCACTAGCCCCTGCTGTTGCAGTAGCTTGCATGGTCTATGCATTTGGAAAAATATCCATGGCGCACTTTAATCCATCAGTGACAGTCGGATTTCTCATCACAAAACATATGCCAAAGAATCTTTTTCCACTATATCTTGCTGCTCAGATAATTGGTGCAATACTTGGAAGCATATTTGTAAAATATGTCATCGGAACACAAGCAAACATTGGTGCAAATGCGCCTGATTATCATTACTCAATTCCACTCATAATTGGAGTCGAGGTTTTGGCTACAGCTCTACTGATGGCAGTAATTTTGACAGTTGTTCATACAAAGGGGCTGAAAGGTTTTGGTGGAACGGTAATAGGCATAATGATTGGACTGGATATTTTCTTTCTGGCATTCATCTCTGGTGCTTCAATGAATCCTGCAAGGTCTTTGGCACCTGCTCTAGTATCAGGTTATCTAAATGATTTATGGTTATACTGGACTGCAACTTTTATTGGCTCTAGCATCATTGCAGTTACTTACAATAAATTCTTCAAAAGGGATCCCCTTGAAGAAAAAGTGTAACTTAGAAACAAGAGATCTGATTGTCACCATTATTGAAAAAGATTTACTCTTCATGGGCAAACGCACTCATGATAAAATCGTTAATTGTCTAAAAAATGAATATGATTGTAAAGTGTCAGATTGTTACGCAAAACCTGAAATTTTAAAGTTGGTCTTAACGAACCATATGAGTGGGAAATTGAACAGTTTCATGGAATTAATAGCAAAGGATTTAGAGAAAATTAACTACGACAAGGAAATTACAGAGTTTTTAGAAATATTAAGAAAATAGAAAAGCTAATTGATTTTCTTTTTGGCATGTCTTATTTTGTAAATCTCAATAACTGTAACAACAAAAGCTGCTGCAAGCAAACCTAGTGGCATTGATAACCACATGGCATGTCTAAAGAAAGCAAGATTGACTGTTTCTGCAGTGAGAATACACGCACTTTCTGCAGTAATCAAAATGTAAATACTGGTTTTAATCACATTCGTGGCATTTGGTAATTCTTTAAGATGCAGGATTTTTTTGATTCCAATCAAACAATCGCGAAAAGTATTCTTGATGTTTTTAACAAATCCGACATTTTCTCCTTGTTCAAGTGCAGAACAGCATCCGCCGATTCCATGTTTTGGATTGTATCTTCCAATTATGGTACAAAATGTAGAGAAACTTGCAAGGACATAACCAAGAGTGTATGACATTACTATTCCAAACAGATCATGATATCCAAATAGTACAAATGATATGCCTTGTCCCAACTGTGATGATAGTACACACAAGACTATGATTCCAACAGCTGATGGATACGAATTTTTTACTTGGTTCCAAAATGATGTGGATCTCGCAGATACCGAAATTGAATTACAGCCGCATGTTCCATCGGGATTTACAACACATTCACAATCAACACAAGAGCAGTTTTTCAATGTCAGTTATACCGTGAATCAAGTATTAACATTTTATCTTGATAAACCATGTGTGGTAGTTTATTTCATTTCTAAACTAGATCAAATAATTATAACCCGTCAAACATGAATACTGGAAACCTGTTTTGTTTGAGATGTTTTTTCTAGAGTCAGTTTTTTTATAATTTCCATTATTTTGTTTATGTCATAAGGCTTGTAAATTAGAGTAGATGCATTTAGTTTTGTTAACATACTCTCAGTTTCTACAGTCATGTCAGCTGTTACCATTATGACAATAGCGTCTTTCTTGATATCCCTAATCTTTACCAATCCGTAAAAGCCATCGTATTTGTCCATCATTACATCTAAAAATACAATATCTGGTCTGAATTTTTTATAAATCTCGACTGCCTCTGCCCCATCGTACCCCTCCCCAACCACCTGGATGCCTTTAATTCGTAAAAAGTCTGAGAGGACAGATACAGTGTCCTTGTCATCATCTATCACTATTGCAGTTGTCTTTGATTGTGACATGCTAATACATGGTCCCAATCAATATCAGGTGGATCATAATAGTT
>DATEZN010000104.1:0-2500 GCA_035255545.1 Nitrosotalea sp.
ACTGTCTTTGATCCTTCTACAACGTGATTGTTTGTAATTATTCTTCCAGTAGTATCATAGATAAATCCTGATCCAAGTCTTGTAGACTGGCTTGCAAGTGGCTGGCCGTTTACTATGAAATTGTTATCCACTGTTGAAACCTTGCTTGTTATCTGTACTACAGAATTTTCGGTATTTTTGTAAATCTGCGTAAGGGTTGTATCTTGTGCTGCTAGAGTTGATCCAGTACCTGCTGGTCCTGGAGGTCCCTGTGGACCGGGTGGACCTTGTGGTCCTACTGGTCCTTGGACTGCACCTTGCGATGCATCGTTTAACATTTTTCCATTGCTAAATTGTAATGCAACGGTACCAGCAAGAACTATGGTTATTGCAACAAGTATGATCTCTAGTTTTCTCATGATGAAGTCTCTATTCCAATTCTGTTTATCAAAATATTATATTTTACTATCAATTGTTCCTTGTACGTTGTAGAATCATCGATCTAATTTTTCCGTATTATCTTTTGCTAAACTTTGGTAATCATTACCTAAATATACACAGAATTCACTGGTTTTATAGTGGGAAAAAAGCAAAAGAACAAGGCCAAATCTAGTAGTCCAATTACAAAGGTCTAGTAATTACTGTTGCAGTTATTGCTCTAGCCGTCGCAGGCGGTGTGTATTATCTGTGGATTTCATCAGTTCCGGTAAATGAAAATCATCCAGTATTTGCAACAGCTTCCAATGTTTACATACTTGCAACTCACAATGACCAAGGATATTACTATGATGAACAGTCTACTAAAACTGGAAAGAAATCAATCTCTAGTACAAACACTGATCCTGCAATTCACATTGCACAAGGAACACTTGTTGCATTGCATGTGATAAATGAAGATAAAGATACAGGTTCTGACCAGGATCTGAACATTGATTCATTTAATGTCCACACGAGACATTTAAAGTACTTTGAGGCTCAAACCATAAACTTTGTTGCAGACAAGGTTGGAACTTTCCCATATTACTCTAAGATACATCCAGAAATGAACGGCACGTTTACCGTGGATCCATAAACTTGACTGCCAAAATTCTTTTTAAAAAGTCTGTCAACTTTAAACAGGAAATGACCACATCAATATGAGCGACGATAAAACACAAAGTTCTCGTTTTGATGTGCTTGATTTAATGGATAGTTTCATAAAAAAAATTCTTGAGCTACGACGAATTCTTCTTGGCGTGTCCATCTCTGGCTTTATCTTGGCCCCATTTGCAATTGGACTCTCGGTGTTTCTTCTAACTCACAAAAACTTTTTCATTGTCTTGGAACATGAATATGACTTTGGAATGGCACTGTGTATACTGCTTGGATTAATAATTGCAATATCTGTGGGCTGGATGATAACTGGAATAAGACAATACAAGACACTAAAGTCATGGAATAAAAAATACCAAGAATATCTACAACAAAAAGACGATATTGACAAAAAGATTGCGTCGAAATACGGACTGGATTCTGACTAGAACTCGTTTTTAACTTGAGCATTATTCTTTCTTGGAAATAGATTCTCATAAGGCTCCAGGATTGTTTTGCAAAATTCTATCCCCTTTGGTGCTGGCTTGTATATGGTTATGATACGTTTTCCAAGATGTCTTTCCTCGCTTTGAATCAAAGTGTTTGCTTCCAGTTCGTCAAGTATTGACTTGTGTTTTTTTAAATTCAGGCCACAAAAGCTAACCAAAGCTGTTTGATTTAGTTCTCCGTATTGAACAAGTGTGAGAATGATATCCTTGATTATGTAGATCCTGTCACGATATGGGTTTGATCCTGACATTGGCTACATTACCTTCTTGGTATAATATAATGCCTGATTGTCGTGGTGTCCCAGATTCATTGCTAGTAACTTCTTGCAAAAATTGCATGTATCGTGGTTTGATTTTTGCATACGATACACTTGGAGTCTTGTGTCTTTGCATCAAATGGAATTACTCTGATATCTGCACCTGTTGATTCTTTTATGACCTCTTCACATTTTGTCTGTCCACACCATGGAGAATAAAGAAATGCGCCTTTTTCCATCTCTGCCTTGAACTTGTCCAAATCTTCAATCTCAATTGTCTTTTCCTTTAACAAGTTCTTGGCATTCTCAAAGAGACTATTCTGTATCTCATCTAACATGCCAAGAATTCCACTCTCGGTATCTTCAAACAAAAGATCAATTTTCTTCAGATTGTCTCTGCGGACAAGAACCATCTTGCCTTTTGCTATGTCTTTTGGACCTATCTCTATTCTCAATGGAACACCCTTCATCTCCCAATCATGAAACTTGTATCCTGGAGTAACTTCATCTCGCACATCCATGTGTACACGAAGATTGTGCTTTGCCAAGACTTGTTTTATTTCCGATGCTTTGCTTAGAACAAGTTCCATGTCTTGTGGTGAATAGTAAATTGGTACAATGACTACTAGTATTGGTGCAACACGTGGTGGTAGAACTAATCCCTTGTCGTCACCATGAATCATA
>DATEZN010000105.1:0-2688 GCA_035255545.1 Nitrosotalea sp.
CTGATCTATCCATTACTCCTGGATTTGAAAACTTGGTAAATTTCTTGTCTGGTAAAGCGTTAGAAAAATAACTGATAATCTTATCATGTCCATATTGGAATAAACAAAATATTTCTAGTGTGCTCTAGTGTGATGAGTATATATCACCGCCATAGATGTTTGTCACACTTGATGATGTGCTCTGGACAGTCACGCGAGTCTAAAAATGATTTTTGTAATGACATGTCTTCCAAAACTGAATCTAAAAAGATGGCATCAAACCAACTAAATTCCTCTAATATGGTCTCTGACAAGTTTCGAGGTTTAAATTGTTAATATGAACTCAACAAATATTTTGAATCAGTTGCAGATATCATCATGTCATCCAAATCATGTGACATACTCAAGAACTTGAGACCCTTTTCAGTTACTCTGTAAATCTGTGTTCCTTTTTCATATGTTATCAGATCATTTTTTTGTAAAAATGGAAGATATTCCATTAGTTGGCTATAAGAGAGATATGCTGTGTACATTATCTTTGTCTTTGTTGACCCAGCTCTTGTAGATTCTAACATCATGGTAAGAATATCAGATCTACTACGATTCTTCATACTGCTAGTGTAATAATTTACTATAAAAGCAATCGGTAAGATTGTTCTATCTTTCTAGACACTGATATATGCACACTAAAGAAGATGGCATGTGGTCAAAATTCTTGTTGTAGATGATGATATCGACATTGTCTTATCTGTCAAAAAAGGTTTAACAAATAATGGTTTTGAAGTTGATGGGTATAATGAACCACAAAAAGCACTATCTGATTTCAAGCCAAATGTGTATGATCTGTTACTCATTGATTTTAGAATGCCTGAAATGAATGGTTTTGAATTATACCGTGAAATAAGAAAGAAACAGGAAAGTGTCAAGGTCTGTTTTTTATCTGCATTTGAAATGTATTATGATGAGTTTAGAAAAATCTTTCCAACTCTTGATGTGCAATGTTTTATTCGAAAACCAACCACAACAGAGAATTTAGTTTCACACATAAAATCAGAATTGAACCTATAAAATAACAATTCTAGAAAAATCTAAGTATTTTGTCTTGATGGCATCCTAGTCTCTAGACTAGTATCTGAAATTAATTTATTCTAGTTTTAAAGGGGGATTGAATCAAGTGAACAAAACCCCTCAAGAGAACAGACGATAAAAAATAATGACAATCTTATTGTAGAATAAACGATTTCACTATTTTCATGGAATGTCCAAAATGCGGCTCACCAATGGACATGTCTGTAAAAGAATCCAAAAATGTCTACACTTGTTTTTGCTGCAACAACAAAATTATATCGTGAAACTAGTTAAATCAAAGATTATTCCTATCAGTATCATGAAGTTTGACGAGTTTTGGGGTATCATAACAGCAGATCTTGCAGAGCCAAAACAATTTGCTACCCAGACAAAACCATTTTCTGCCAAGTATGCTGGTGGCAGGATAATGGTATCAACTAGTGATACTCTGTGGCCAATTGATAGGGCTTCTATGAGGCAAATATGGACTAAAGCAATGTCTATGCATGAAAAAATGAGGTTTATTCATACAAATTATTCTCATGAGAACATTCGAACATCTTCCTATATCATTTCACTAATGAAACATTATGTCGCAGATGAAGCCACGATGGAGTGATATCTTGATAAATGTAATAAACACCCTGTAATGATACCATGGAAGAAAAAAGAAAGATGCAGTCAAACACTGAAGACGAGTACAACAAGGCGCTTGCCTCTGAAGATCCTACTATAATATCCGAAGAAGAAAAAGAGAGACTGACAAGAGAGGCAATCAAGAAATTCAAGTCACTCTGAATTTAGTGGGTTGTAACAGGCATTGTTTTGTCTTATCCCTTGATCTATGTGGAACTAGTTTGTATCTGAAAATAAACACGGAGCAGAATTTACTACCTGGTAAATCGGATGATCTGAAGATCTGATTTTACACTAACAAAAATTATGATGTGCAGTTACTAGCAATCTTTTTGTAAAACATGATGTAAAGACCCAAACAAATGCAAATTATTACTGATCATATGTGATATTTCAATTACCAAAGCCAATACCTAGCATTCCTTTCTGTGGATCATCTTTGGATGGAGACAGTATCACTGGAATTTGCATTGGTTTTCCATTTCTTGTTATTGATATGATTGTAGTTTGATTTACTTTTAATTTCAGTTTTGAAAGATCTGAAGAAAATGATATGTGAGTGCCATTTATTGCTGTAATGATGTCGTCCTTGAGAAGTCCTGCTTTTTCTGCGCCAGATCCTTTCACAACGTAATTTATCCGTGGAACTGTGAGCGCATATAGTTCTGATTTGGATTGAATTTTTTTTGCACAATCCGGATCTTCTTTTAACACCTTGGCATATAGTGCGTCTGGTGTTTCCGATCCTGCTACTTCTATTATGCTTGGTTCAAGATTTGGATTTATGGATGATGATTTGATGATAATTGAAGCTAATGCCTGTTTCATTTCTATAGGCATCTTTGTGCTATTATGTGTTGAAATGTATTCTGCATATTCTGGTGTCTGTATTGCTTTCATGATTTCTCCATATTCTACAGGATATTTCATTTCCAGTTCTTGTTGCGATGTAGGTAGCGCATTTACGATTGGTTCTTTTTGAATAAACTGATACAATTCACAATT
>DATEZN010000106.1:0-10157 GCA_035255545.1 Nitrosotalea sp.
TTGTTTGCAAGCTCCATGAGTGCCTTGACTTCCATCCTATCCACTTTGGTTCCATGAAATGCCTGAATTGAGAGCGCAAGACCTTTTTCTATTATAGTTCTATCATATCCTGGCATGAGCATTCCAAGATCATCCATTGCAGATACTGTCCTTGTTGGGTCTCGCTCGATAAGCGAAAGATAGAGTCTGATTAGTTTCAGTCTTGTTTTGGTGTCCAGTCTCCCAACCATTCCAAAATCATAGAGTATCAGAGAACCATCATTTGTCACTGAAATGTTTCCAGGATGCGGATCTGCATGGAATAGATCGTGTCTTAGTAACATTGTAAAAAATACTCGATGGGCGCGCACCACAAGTTGTTCCCTGTCAATTCCTGCCTCATCAAGTGCCTTTACATTTGTTATTTTTATTCCAGGTAGATATTCCATAGTAAGTATATTTTTGCTTGAACGGTCATCTATTATGGCAGGAATTATCAATTTTGGATAGTTCTGCATGTTTTTCTTAATTGTCTTTAGATTCTGGGACTCGATTCTATAATCCATCTCTTCATTGATTGTTTCGATAAACTGTGAAAGCATGGCCTCTGCAGAATATCGTAGGTTTGGGTCAACAAACTTCATTGCAAACGGAATTATTTTTTTGAGAACATGTATATCTTCTTCAACAACTTTTTCAATTCCCGGTCTCTTGACTTTGATGATTACATCTTGTCCTCTAAGTCTTGCCTTGTAGACCTGACCAAGTGATGCACCAGATATCGCACTGGTGTCAACAAAATCAAAATTCTTGTCGATTGGTCCAAGATCATTTTCTATGATTGGTTTTACCTTGTCAAATGATTCTGCTGGAACTTCGTCTTGGAGTTTTGCTAGTTCCTCAAGATATGGTTGTGGTAAAATATCTGCCCTTGATGAGAGCCACTTACCCAACTTGATGTATACAGGACCAAGAGATAGAAATGTCTTGAGTGCCTTGCGTGCATTTTTTTGATATCTTTTGAGGTCAACATTTTTTCCTTGTTTTTTTACCCATTCTCTTCTGTCCTTTCGTAATGCAAGTACAAGCGGTACGAGTTTGATGAAGGTTTGAATTGTTCTTGTTCGTGTAATTTGTCGTTCCCTCCTAGAATTCTTTTAGTTTTTTTGTGATGGCATATCCTGCATAGCCTGCAAGTACCGATGCCACAAGCCCTGCAAAGATAGATGTACCCTTTGCAAATGGCATATCCTTTTGTAATTTGTAAACACTTGACGAAACTTTTTTTGCTGCAACCAAGCCGCTTGCAATACCAACAAGAATCTCTGGGGCGTCTTGTACAAGATGACCAAGTGGATCTTGTCTTGGATCTACCTTATCCATGTGGACTAGATACTTGTCGTCATATTCCCTGATGTGTAGATTACCATAACGATACTGTTTTTTTGCACCATTTTTCTGACCCAGTACTGTCTCTTCTGCTCCTTCAAGCATAAAATGGCGAACTTCTTTTGGGATCTCGATTTCATCCCATATCATGTCTGAAAAAATGCCTTTCGAGTAAATATACCCTTAGCTTGATTCTTCGATTTTCTTTTCAAGTACAATCTTTTTCTTTCGTACCTTGAACACTATGCCACCTATTCCTGCTGCAATTGCAACAAGTATGATTATCTGTAGCTGGTTAATGCCAATATTGTTACTTGATTGGACTGGAGGAGTTCCAAATGACACAGTATCAACTTCTGTTATTGTATGAGGTTGAAGTAATGTGTCCTTCCAAGTAAGTATCACTTGGATTTTTTGATCACCTGTTGGTACTGTATCAGAATTTATTGGAATATTGAACGGCACTGGTGCATCAATATCAATATCGCCAATGTATTGATTAGATGATTTTATGATATTATTATCTACAGATGATACAGTCACCTGACCAAAGACAGCCTTTACGTTTCCTTGATTTAGTACATTACCAATAATCATCTTCTTTCCTGCAATATCTGTTACACCTACATCATGAAGTGAAATGTCAATTACTCCCCTGATGTAGGTTGCAAAGTTTTGTTTCTCAATTACTGTAGCTCCATCTCTTGTATACTGGGTATCAACTTCATAGTTTACTGCCTGGCCCTCTATGCTCTGGTCTGCGTATACTGGAATGACCAAATCAGTCTTTTCAAGTGGGTTTATTTCTGGTATGGACCACTTGTTGTCCTGCAATATCTTTAGACTATCAGAGTTTGGTGTGATTGAAATTGAAATATCAGATATCTTTGACGGTGACAAGTTTTCAATTCCTAGTGTTAGGTTTTGCATCACCCCAGTCAATAGATACTGTGGAGATGATAATCTTATTATCGATACAGAACTTGTTGGTCCCACAATAAAGTCAACTGTCCTTGTTGTACTAACTTGGTTTCCTTGTCCATCAAAGTATGATACTGTAAATGGTGCATGTATGGTCTGCCCTGCAACACTTTGTGGGATAAAGGCCTGGATTGAAAATGTATTAGATGAGCCTGCCTGAACTGTTCCTACTTTCCAGTGATTCTGGTCAAGCACAATTCCTTGTAGATTGCTTGTATCAGTTGTTGTATCTGTACTCTGATCTCTTTGTATTACAACATCGACATCATTTAGTGGTGCAGTGCCTGCATCTGAGATCTGGATTGTCATGTTGTTGTTTGATGCGGGGTCAAGAAATGGGTCTGCTGCCTTGAGGTTTACTACACTCTTTCCTGTAACCTTGAAATTAAAATCTAAAAATACTGTACGATCGCCATTTTCTCGCACTCTAGAATATGTGACCTTGACTGTTCCTGAATAATCATGAACGTTTACGGTATTGTCTACATTTACAAAGAATGTAAGCGTAAATGACTGGCCTGCAGTTGCAGTCTGGGTGTTGTCAGCCTCGATTAGTCCATTTGCTGCAAGAGCCCCTGTGAATCCTGTTGGCAAGCTAAGTAATCCGCTAATTCCTGAGATATCTTCTGTACCAACATCTGATAGTACGATAGTAAGTGGAACATTCTTGTCTCCTGGTTCTACCTCAATTTTTTGTCCTGCAGGTCCAAAGTATGCGTCAAGAAGTTTAATGTCGTTGAATCCATGTTCAAATGGCGATTCAGCTGGTGTAAGCTGTTCAGGTGCTTGAGCATAGCTTGGAATTATGACTTGTCCTGCAAGCAAGATTGTTAACAACATGATACTCTTGTAGATCAAGTTAGATTTGCCTCCATCTCTTCTTTTAGAATTCTACCATCTTTTATTGTTACTACTTTATCCACTTCACCAAATTGGTGTCGGTCATGTGTTACAATGATAAATGTCTGATACAGTTTTCTGTTAAGTGATTTTAACAACTGTACCGTAGTTTCAGCAGATACCGAATCCAAGTTTCCTGTAGGCTCGTCTGCAAGTACAACAGCTGGTTTGTTTATCAGTGCTCTTGTGATTGCAACTCTTTGGGCCTGTCCACCAGAAATTTGGTTTGCAAACTTGTGAGTCTGTGTTTCTAGTCCTACTGTTTTAAGCAATGTCCTTGCCTCATCTGCAGAATTGTGTATGGTTCCCTGGATCTTTCTTGGCAGTGTAACATTTTCAAGAACAGTAAGATCTGATAAAAGATTTGAGAACTGGAATATGAAACCAAGCTTTGAGTTTCTAAATGTGGAGAGTTGGTTATCAGTTAATTCTGATGTATCTGTTCCATCAATTATTACCTTGCCCCTTGTTGGTCTGTCAAGCAATCCAATCATGTTAAGTAATGTGGACTTGCCAGAGCCTGAGCTTCCTACAATCAACATGAATTCTCCTCGCTTGACACTAAATGATAGATTTTTGAGTGCATAAACTTCGGTCTCTCCCTGACCGTACACCTTATCGATGTTTTTTACTTCTAATACGTAATCAGCCAACTCTCATTGCCTCCACAGGTTCTAGCTTGGTAGCCTTGTACGCGGGATAGATTGATGCAATTACTGCAAGCACAAATGCCATGATATCAGTCTGCATTATGCTTGTCCAGTTGTATTTTACCTCAAGTGGTAGACTTCCTTGAAACGTCATATGAGTCTCCTTTGCATATGCGGTATAGGCTACACCCATTACAGTGCCAAGTCCTGCACCTATTGCACCGATTACCATTCCTTGAAATATGAAAACTAGAAGCACATCTTTTCTTTTTGCACCAATTGCTCTCATTACACCAATATCACGGGTCTTACTTGATACTTGCATCATTTGTATTGTAACAACTGCAAATGCAGATGACATCATGCCAAAATAACCAACTAGATTAATCAGTGCGATACCAGACCTAAATCCACTCAGTGTTTGCTCTGCTGATTCTTCAATTGTTTGTGCCTTGAATTTATCAGCATTTGATGGAAATGCCGCAAGAAATAGAGCCTTGACATCATTATCTTTTGTTGGATCGTTTAGCCTAACAAGAATTGATTGTGTTTGGTGTGGTCTAGCTAAAATTTCACGCAATGTATCTATATTCATTATAACACTATTGTCAAGACCTACGGATCCTGCAGTCGCAGTTATTCCAACTATTGTTAATCTTTGTAATACATCATTGCCGAATTGATCTTTGAATTTTAATTTTATAGTGTCACCTACTTGTGGAAAACCTAGATCTCTATCTACAATTGCTCCAAGTACAACTGAATTTCTATATGTCACATACTGACCACCAGCCCCTACAGTTTGATACATTGTAGATGCTTCCTTATCCAAAACTGGATCAACCCCAATTACAGGAACTGAATAATCATGAATTAATTGTCCATTAATTGTTGCGTTAATTGATGCTTCAGAATCAATTCTTGGAGCCGCAGCTTGGACATATGGAATTCTCTCAAGCCAATTGATTAACACAAAATCAGATTTTGTGATATAGTCTTCTTGTCTTGTAATATATACATGGCCAAATCTGTAATTGATTTGATCACGGACAATTGCATCATACAACCCTTGGAATATGACAGAGTTTACCTGGACCACAAGTATTGCAATTGCAACTGCAAGACTTGCTGCAATGAGACTGCCCCTGCGTCGTGTGATAAATCTGATACCGATTTGTGCTCTATAATCCACAGTCGATCAAGAATTAGTCTGATATTTAATGTTTTACAGGCGTATACTTGTCATATTAGACAATAATATATAACACATGTTCGATTTGGTATAATTGATGGAGTAATACTATAACAAATGGACAAATTAGATATACAAATTCTCTCACACTTGCTCAATAATTGTAGAAAGCCTGACAGACAGATAGGAAGCGAGATTGGCATTTCAGGTGTTGCGGTAAAATCAAGAATTCAGAAAATGATTGAAAATAAAATAATTGAGAAATTTGCTCTAAAAATTGAACCGCCTGTATTAGGATTTAGTGTCTTGTATTTTGTAGTTACTGGAAAAGAGATTGATGATATCATACAAAAAGTAAGATTAGTGGGAGAGCCATTTTTTGTTGTGCCATGTGTTGGAGGAATTACAGTGTGCAGTATTGTAGTAAAGGAAAATCCTGCAGAAAAAATGGAGCTTGCAAAAAACTTGTTACGAGACATTAGAGTGCTTAGTATCTTTGAGGCAAAAAATCCTGAGATACGATCAGACCTTACAAAGACAGACATTGGAATCATTGACATTTTATTATTAGATCCACGTTTGAAGATAGAAGAGATTGCAGAAAAATCTGGTTTTTCTACAAAGACTGTAGCTCGCTCACTTGAGAAATTACAAAATGATGAAGCCATTCAGTTTACTTCTATTTACAATCCAAAAAACATGGGAGAGTTTATTCCATTTGCCATTTTGGTTGGTGTGAAGGGCGATATTAAAAAAACATTGGCGAAACTTGACAAGACATTTTCTGGATCATTTTTGCAAAAACCATTTGTGCATATGAACCAGATTGTTCTTTTCATGTATACTGACAACATCTACAAGATGGATGATCTTTCTGCCAAGGTGCCTCACATTGAAGAGATAATTTCTGTTGATTTGTTTATTCCAAAAAAAATTACATTCCAGAACAAGTGGGTCCAAAATGCAATCATGATGGCCAAGAAATCAAAGAAATTGCATTTAATGTCTGAGATACATTCATAACATAATTGGGGTATAATTTTTTCAAATGAGAAAAAATGTCTTCAAGGGCAGAGTTCTCTCACTTAGTCTTTACACTTTATCTATCAACAAGAGAAAGGTTACACGTGAAGTAATAGAGCACCCAGGTGCTGCTGCAATACTTGCAATAGAGGATGGCAAGATATTGCTTGTAAGACAACATAGATTTCCGCATGGATATGTGCTTGAAATCCCTGCAGGCACGCTTGAAAAAGGGGAAAAGCCTCTCAAATGTGCCCACAGAGAACTACGAGAAGAGACTGGATATACAGCAAAAAAGATGACACCTCTGATAAAGTACTATCCCTCCATTGGATACAATACTGAGATAATTCATTGTTACTTGGCATCTGGAATAAAAAAAGCAGGAGACCTACAACTTGACCAGGATGAAATAATGTCTGTTGTAAAGATGGATTTCATAAAAGTTCTCAAGATGATAACATCAGGAAAAATTACAGATTCTAAAACAATTTGTGCTGTCTTGACTTTTGCTCTAAACAAAAAATATCAAGTATAGACTGGTTTTACTAGATCAGCAACATCTGCCCAACACCTTGATAATTTTTCAAATGTAAATACCAAGTTTAACAGTTGGATTGAACCTTGTTTTTTTGGATCAATTGACGAGCCCACAGTTGAAATCTTTTTTTGATAGATTCTATGAAGCGTAATTGCCTCAATTGCTAACTTGCGATTGTTTTCAATAAATGATGTGATTGCTTTTTCATGTACATTTTCTATCTCTTTTGCTGCATCGTATAGTTTTTTCATATCAGATTTTGGCAATTCAGATATTGAATGTGCAAGATCTGTAATAATATCACCTGCAGTCTCTAACAAGTTTGCTGCAACCCTGTAATCAAGTATGTCTATATTTCCCAGGTTTAGTGCGGTTGCAAGTTTCTTGTCAACCATTGCACTTCGGATTAATCGTACCAGTAAGAAATATTGTCTATCTATTTCATCATCTCTGCTTGTCATTGTTTGCAATACAGAACGGTCATCTGATGTAAGACACGATATGGTATCACGAAACATTCCAAGTACAATTGAGCTCATTCTTTTTAGTATTTTATCAGGGCTTAGTGTTGTTGCATCAAGAAGAAATTGGACGTTTACATTTGATGCATCCTCTTCGACTATCTCCATTCCTACCAATCTTCGCATCAAACCACGAATCTTTTCTCTATCATCTACTGAAATTGTTGATCTTCCGCTTATCTTGATGATATCATACCCAAGAAGATATGCGCCGGTAACATAGGCGCTGATGTTTTCTTGTTTTGATACGGGATATGATATTACAACTTCATTTGGTGGCCTGCTTCCTCCAGTAGGAGTAATAGAAATACTGTTAGAGCCTGTTTCGATCTCAACCTCGTCACTTTTTTCAAGTTTGTTTGCCTGGACCCATTCTATTGGCAGTGAGACCAAGATGCTGCTTCCTATCCTCTGTAGGCGTCGAATGAATTTAGTCAATTTATACTAATTTATATAATTTAATGATCATTTTTATATTTTCTGACAAGTTTAAGCTAAACATGCAGGCAGTAGCCTTTGCACCAGGCCACATTACTGGATTTTTCAAGGCAGAAGTAGGGCCAAAAGAGCCAGAATACAAGGGGTCAATTGGTGCAGGATTTTGCATCAAGGAGGGAGTTACAACAAAGGTCAAGGTGACAAGCTCTGACAAGCCCGGATTTAAGATAATAGTTACAGGATTCCAGTCAGATAACACACAAGTTTCAGAATTTGTAGTCAAGGAATTTTTTAAAATTGTAAAAGAAAATTATTTTTTAGAAATTGAGCACAGTACCACAATTCCTGTTGGATATGGACTTGGTTCAAGCGGTGCTGTTGCACTGAGTTTAGCCTTTGCATTAAACAAGGCACTTGGAACAAATCTATCCAGGACAAGGATAGGACAAATTGCACATAATGCAGAGATTCATTGCAAGACTGGTCTTGGAACTGTACTATCATCGTATCATGGTGGTTTTGAGATAAGAACCAAGCATGGTGCACCAGGAATTGGAAGCCTGCAAAAGATCCACACAGACTATAGTGCAATTGTGATTTGCTTTTCTCCAATATCAACAAAACAATTCATCAAGACAGAGCTCTCAAAGATTAATGGTCTTGGTGGTAAGATGGTTACAAAATTATTAAAGTCAAGAGATCAGATGGAATTTTTGGACATGTCACTAGAGTTTGCAAAATATGTTCATGTAATTACATCACAAATGCAGCAAGTGATTGATGACTTGGCCCAAAATGGATTCAAATCAGGTGTTGCAATGTTTGGAGAGACTGTATTCACACTAGTACCAAAAACAAAAGAATCTGAAGTGATACAAATTTTAAAAAAATATGACGGAATGATAATCAAAACGGAGATAGACAAGAGTGGAGCTAGAGTCTCATAGTGTTGATTCCAAAGACACATCCAAGAGCTGCATCTCTTTACATCCGAGAAAAACTTGTTCACGGATTCAGAGAAGGTCTTGTTGTAGAAGAAGGTCTCTTGGCTCATGGTAGGGGCGAGATGTCTGACTACCTCATAGGAGAGAAAACTACGAAAACTTCTCATAAAGCAATAAAGGCTGCTGCAAGGGCTCTTCTTACTGCTAAATTACCTGTAATATCGGTAAATGGAAACTTTGCTGCCCTTTGTGCAAAAGAGATTGTGGAATTGTCAAAGGTCACTGGTGCAAAAATTGAGGTAAACTTGTTTTATGCAAGCGAGAAGAGAAAAAGAGCCATCTCTCAAGTCCTAAAGAAAAATGGTGCAAAAGAAGTACTGGGGATTGACTCTAAATTTGCAAAGAGGATTCCAAAACTTGACAGTGCAAGAAGAGTTGTGGACAAGCGGGGAATATTTTCTGCAGATGTTGTACTGGTTCCACTAGAAGATGGAGACAGGACAATTGCATTAAAGAAATTTGGAAAAGACGTGATTACGTTTGACTTGAATCCCATGTCACGCACTGCACAAACTGCAGACATTACCATTGTTGATAATGTAATTCGGGGAATGAAGACACTAGTTGACGTTTGTAAAAAATTATCAAAAGAAGATCTAAAAGAGAAATCAAAATTTGACAATAAGAAAAACTTGAAAAAATCTATTCTAATCATAAGAAAAAACCTGAGGAAGATGGCAAATGCCTAAGTCTGTCAGAGATATTTTATCAATGAAAAATTCTAGAAAAGTTACGGTAATCACTGCATATGATTATACCACATCGCAGCTTTGCGACAAGGCAGGAGTAGACATGTTACTTGTAGGAGACAGTGCAGGAATGGTGATGTTAGGATATGACAATACAATACCTGTTACAATGGACCAGATGTGTCTTTTTACAGAAGCAGTTGCAAGAGGACGACAGAATTCATTGGTTGTTGCAGACATGCCGTTCATGTCATACCAGTCTAGCAAGTCACAGGCAATAGAAAATGCTGGGAGATTAATCAAGTCAGGTGCAGATGCTGTAAAACTGGAAGGTGGAGTTGAGATCAAAGATACCATACATGCAATTGTAGAAATTGGCATACCAGTGATGGGCCACATTGGATTCCAGCCCCAAACTACAACACTTCAGGAAGGCTACAAGGTCCAGGCAAAGACAAAGGATGCTGCTATGAAATTGCTCGACTCTGCAAAAGCACTTGAGAAAGCTGGTGTGTTTAGTATCGCACTAGAAATGGTTACAAGAGAAGTATCAAAAATTATTTCTGACACCATCAGTATTCCTACAATTGGAATTGGTTCTGGACCAGACTGTGATGGACAGGTGCTTGTAGTCCATGACGTTTTAGGATTATATGAAAAAATAAAACCCAAGTTTGCGAAAAGATACCTAGAATTGTCTTCTGAAATTGTGCAAGCTATAGAATCATACAAAAACGATGTAACATCAGGCAAGTTTCCTGGTACAGAGCACTCTTTTTCAATGGACAAAACAGAGCTTGAAAAGTTGGAAAAAGAAATTGGTTGAAAAACATCCTTCTTTAGACATAGT
>DATEZN010000107.1:0-2448 GCA_035255545.1 Nitrosotalea sp.
AGAAGCCTCTGTTGTAAACATGATAAAGAAAGGCGACAAGGTAATAATTCCAGTTAACGGCGAATTTAGTAACAGACTCTCAACAATGTTAGAGTGGGCTGGTGCAAATGTTATACGTCTCACAACACCATTTGGAGAAAATGCAACTTTTGATCAAGTAAAAGAGGCATTTGACAACAACAAGGATGTAAAGGCATTCTATGTTGTTTGGAATGAAACTTCAACTGGTACAATGGTCAAATATCTTGACAAGATAAAAGATCTTACCGCAAGAAATGATTCCTACTATGTAGTAGATGGAGTTTCAATACTTGGTGGAGAAGAATTCCATATGGACAAATGGGGAGTAGATGTATGTGAAACAGGTGCACAAAAAGCGCTTGCAGCTCCTCCAGGAATTTCACCAATTGCAGTTAGCCAAAAAGCAAAAAAATACATGATTGCAAATCCTCCTCCGACATTCTACTTTAACATGGCAAGATACTTCAAGTATTATGATGACTCTAAAGAGACACCATTTACTCCTGCCATTCCATTGCTTTATGCATACAGAGAGGCACTTGATATTATTCTAGAAGAGGGAATTGACAACAGAATTAAGAGACACAGAGTTTGCTCTGATGCTCTTTACAGTGGACTGAGCACAATGGGATTATCTCCATTTGCTAAAGAGGATGCACGTTCTACAGTTGTAATTGCACTAAACTATCTCCAAGGTCTAGATGACAAGACATTCAGAGGAACACTCTCTGAAAAATTCCGAGTTTTAGTTGCAGGTGGATTTGGAGATCTAAAAGGTAAAGTATTCAGAGTTGGATGCATGGGAGAAGTAAACAAGTATCACGTAATGAGAACACTCTCTGCAATAGGATCCACACTTGATATGATGGGATACAAGACAAATCCAGAAGCACTAAAAGTTGCTGAAGACAAACTCAAGTCATTATAATCCGTGTTAACTTAATATTAGGAATTCAAAGGACCGATCACGTTGACTTTTCAAAAAGGAACTTTAATTCTGGTAGATTATACTGCCAAGGTTAAAGATTCAAACGAAGTATTTGAGACAACACGAGAAGCTGACGCTAAATCAAGTTCAATTCATGATGCAAATGTCAAGTATCAACCAAGACTCATTTCCGTAGGGGAGTCATGGGTTCTAAAGGGTCTTGATGATGCACTAGCAAATACAAAAACTGGCGATAAACTTTCAATCGAAGTTCCTCCAGATAAAGGATTTGGAATGAGAGATACTGGCAAGGTTCGCATGATTCCACTTCGAAAACTTGGAGATGATGCAGAAAAGGTTACAGTTGGAGATACAATAGAGATTGATGAAAGAACAGGAATTGTAAGATTCATTGGTTCAGGTAGAGTCCAAGTTGATTTCAACCACCGATTTGCAGGAAAAACAATTGTTTATGATCTTAATGTTATAAAATCACTTGACACAGACCAGGACAAAGTCTTGGGATTGCTCAAGCGAAGATTCCCAATTGAAGAATCAAAGATTGTCTTTGAGATCAAGGGAACAGCAGTTGATGTTACTATTCCAGAAGAAGCAATGATGATGGAAGGTCTTCAGATAGTAAAACGCGCAATTGCAAACGAGATCTTCAAGTTTGTTCCAAAACTAGACAAAGTAAACTTTGTTGATACTTACAACAAACCAAAACAAGACAAGCCGGTAGAACAAAAACCAGCTGAAACAAAACCTGTTCCACCAAAAGCAGCCTAGAATTATAGTACACCAGTACTTTTTGCAAGATCTATAGCTTTTTCTTCATTCATTCGTATCTTACTGAGAATTGTATATCTCTCAGGTCTTAGTGATTGTGCAATTGTCAGTGCCTTTGCAAGAATCTGTGGCTCTAATCCAATCTCTTTTGCCTTGGTTGGTGCTCCGACATTTTTTAGCATCTTGATTATCTTCTTCCAGTCTTGGCCTTGGATTTTTGCAACAAGTATTGCACCAATGCCACACTTTTCTCCGTGCAAGCCAATTCCTGGCTTGAGATGATCAACTGCATGAGAAAACAAGTGTTCTGCACCGGAACATGGTCTGCTGCTTCCAGCAATACAGGCAGCTACACCTGAACTTATCAATGCCTCTACAATCATTCTAACATCTGGATTTTTCCTAAAATCTTTTGAATTATCAATAACTATCTTTGCGCTCATTGATGCAAGATTTGCAGCATAAGTTCCAAAATATTCTCCAACGTTGTCTCTTGCAAGTTCCCAGTCTCGTACTGCAGTGACTTTGGCCATAAGATCACCACAACCACTTGCTAAAAGTCTCCTTGGAGCCTTTTTCAAAATTGCAATATCAACAAAGACCCCTAGAGGTGCTGTAGCAATTATGGAATATGGCTTGTCTCCACGCAATGAAACAAAGGGGCTTGCAATGCCGTCATGTGAAGCAGAGGTTGGTATGCTTACAAATGA
>DATEZN010000108.1:0-2371 GCA_035255545.1 Nitrosotalea sp.
CAGACAGCTAGGAAATTATTCTGACAACAAGTTTGAGATCGAAGTAATCATGTTTGATTTTGATGGTAAGGTAATTGGAGTCCATCCAAAGAGTAACAGATATCTTGAGACCTAGAAAAAATAACTTGTGGAAAGCGTAGCAATAATTGCAATAACAAAAAACGGTATCGAGATAGCAACTGTACTCAAGAAACATTTCCCGACATGGAAGATATTTTCCCCAGCAAAACTCAAACAAGATGGAAAAGATATCCAGTGGTTTGACGAATCTACCACTTTGAAGATACAAGAATTATTCCAAAACAATGAAGCATTGGTATGCATCTTCTCCCTTGGTGCTGTGATACGATTGATTGCACCGCACATGAAGGACAAAAAGACAGACCCTGCAGTAGTGGTAATCGATGACACTGCAAAATTTGTCATTAGCACACTTTCAGGCCATCTGGGTGGAGCAAATGAGCTTGCAGAAAAAATAGGCTCTACCCTTGGCGCCATCCCAGTAATCACTACAGCAGCAGACGTCAATAAGACAATTGCAGTTGACTTGCTTGGAAGGGAGTTTGGCTGGGAGATTGATGAGGTCTCTACTGTCACCAAAGTTAGTGCATTTATGGTAAACGAGGAAAAAATTGGAGTCTTTCAAGATGCTGGAGAAAAAGATTGGTGGATGCCAAAAAAAGAATTGCCAAAAAATGTCCACATTTACAAATCCCTTGATGAGATGATATCATCAGACTGTAAGGGATTTCTTGTCATATCAGACAAGATCATACAAAACAGTGAGATTCAAGGCCGTGTTGTTATTTACAGACCAAAGACCCTAGTCGTAGGAGTAGGCCTACACTGGGACACCACAAAGGACACCATTAAGGAAGGAATGAATTTTTGTCTCTCAAAGTTTCAGATGAGCCCAAGATCAGTTGCCAAGTTTGCGTCAATTAAAAAAGAAACAGACGTAAAAGGATTGCAGGAATTATCAAGTGAGATGAATGTACCACTAGTATATTTTGACAAGACAGAACTTGCTACAATCAACATACCAAATCCATCAGATGTTGTACAGACATTTGAGGGCACACCAAGTGTATCAGAGGCTTCTGCAATCAAGGCATCAGGTGGAGAGCTGATTGTACAAAAACACAAATTTCCTCCAAATCTTACAATTGCAATAGCACGGAGATCAAATTGAAGCGAGGTCTATTACTAATAGACAGAGGAAGCAAGGAAAGAGAAGCAGCAGAAGAGCTTGAATCTATCTGCAAGGAAGTACAGAAGAAAGGAGATTACGCTTTTGCAGAATATTGTTTTCTTGAAGTAACGTTACCATTCATTGATGATGGAATTAAAAAATGTCTAAAAAGCAATATTGATTCACTTACTATTGTTCCATATTTTTTGTATCCAGGAAAAAAAGTAAAGGCTGCTGTTACCGAAGTTATGAAATACCAATCAACAACGAATGTAAAATTTCTTGTCACAAAACCCATGTCCATGCACATGACGCTTGTGAATCTAGTCAAGAACAGGATCAAATCAGCACTTGACAAGGGCAAAGTTTCGCTCCAAGACAACAAGGTAGATGTCCTGGTAATAGGACACGGAAGTAAAGACCCTAATGCAAAAATGTCAATAAAATATGTGGTAGATGAGCTTGCCCACTCGTATAGAAATGTAGATTATTGTTTTCTTGAAATTGAAGAGCCAAACATAGAGCAAGGAATAGAAACATGCAAAAAAAGAGACCCCGAGGTTCTAGTGGTTGTCTTTTACTTTTTACACGAGGGCGCACACGTAAAAACAGATATCAATGCTGACTTGAAGCCAGCTTTAGAGAAGCACAAGTTGAACCAAGTTTTGATAACACAACACATTGGAGCAGACCAAAAGATGATCGACCTGATTATTGAAAGGGCCCAAGAGGTAGAGACATGATCACCCAAAAGGGCCAGTCAATCGAAGACAAGAGCATGGAGATAATAGACAGCGAGATTGGTACTCACCCATACTCACCTGAAGAGTGGATAATAGTAAAAAGAATAATCCATTCCACTGCAGATTTTGATTTTGCAAGAGATAACAAGATAGTATTTCACAAGGATGCAATACAGAATGCAATTGGTGCATTACAGAAAGGCTGCAACATCATAGTTGATGTCAATGGCGTGATAGGCGGTTTTAACAAGGATAACATGAAAAAATTTGGAAATCAAGTGATATGCAGCATATCAGATCCCATTGTAATAGAGGAGGCAAAAAAACTCAACAAGACACGAGCCCAGACTTCAATGAGATTAGCAGCAAAGCAGATGGATAATGGCATAGTAGCAATAGGCAATGCACCAACTGCACTTGTTGAGGTAATACAGAT
>DATEZN010000109.1:0-6072 GCA_035255545.1 Nitrosotalea sp.
GTGGTACCGTCATATGATATTGCAACGTTAGACGATGGAGCAAAGTTAGATCCGCTGAGTGTGACATGATTTCCAACCAGACCAGATGTTGCATTTAATGAAATTGATGGAGTTACGGTAAATGGTTGCGAGTTTGTGTTGTTAATTGCATCGGTAGCTACTACATCATTGGAAACTGGCAGGGATGACGGCACTGTTATAGTTCCATAGAAATATCCCGCGATATCAGTAGCAAGACCTCTCGGTGTCACATCTGTATTGTTGTACTTTATCACAACAGATGAACTTGAGGCAAAGCCAGTACCTGTTACTATAACTCTAGTTCCAATTGGACCGTTATTTTTGTTCAATGAAATTAATGGATTGACTGTAAACGTGATCGAACCTGTAGCATTATGGACAGCATTTGAAGCTATAACAATATGCGGTCCTGATGCACTAGATGGAATTACAATTTGCTGACTAAGGTGACCAACATGTGAAAAGATTGTGGATATTGTTTTCCCATCATATGTTATTATTATAGGGAAGTGTGCCGAAAAACCAGAGCTTGTCACGATAGTTCGGGAACCAACTGAGCCTGATGGACTAGTCAACGATATTACTACAGGATGCAAAAATGAGGTAGATGTTTTTCCTATGGTGTTTGTTTCATTTGTTAACACTGTTTTCAAACCTTGCACTCCAGTGACTAATGAGGACGGTCCAATAGTTGTTTGATTAAACATCTGCATACCATTTGTTACATCAGATGTTGTTGATGAAATACCAAGTCCTGAAAAGATCTGTCGCTCTAATGGAGGCAAGCCGTTTTGTGATAGATAATTCTTTGCCTGTTGTATCGATGAAGAATTGAGTGTTGGCAATGATAAAGTTGTATTGGAGAGCTGATTCTCAAGAAGAGTCAAAAGCGAATCCCGTTCTGCGGCATATTTTGTAGCAGCTTGTACTTGTAGATTTTGATAATTCTGGTTTCCTACCGCTTTTGCTTCAGAATACCTTGCGATAGATATGGCAGTAGCATTTTGATATTCTACAACCTCTGCCAAGGTCTGAATTACACTGTACATGTTTTGAGGTAAAGATTTGATGGCAGGTAGTTGTATCACCTGAGTTCCGTTATGTAGGGTTGGTTCTACAGGTTGAACTATTTGAGAATAGTTAGGATCTGGATCAGTAGCAGCAATATACAATCCATTTTGTGCTGCTACAGATAATGCCTCATATGTAAAGGCAAACACCGCACCTACACACAAAACTCCTGTTTCGCAACCCAAGCTTGCGTCTATGCCTGCGAAAGTAGCCAGTCCAGCAGGTGCTGAAGCTATAGTAATACCAAGATACTCTAACATTTTCGTACTGGTCAGAGGAACTGACAAACTAACTGTTCCAGAACCAAGAATTGTATTTCCAGATGAGATTTGGAAATTGAAGCCTTCATTTGATAAAAAAGCTCCTATTCCTTGAAGTTGATTTGCGTATGTTTCTAGCTGTGCAGAAGTGAGAGCCAATCCTTCTAAAACAGCTAGATTTGTAGGAAGTACGCCAGTAGTAAAATCCCATATTAAAGTTGAAGCCAAGTATTTCCAATCCCATGGTGGAATCCAATTCCAGTGGTTAGCAAAAGTGAAGATGAAATTACTTGTTTGTCCAGCTCCAATTGTTTGAGTAGTGGATGTGTTGCATCCTGAAAGATCTATCCATGTACCTGAAAGTGAAATTTGACATTCAGGTTGCGCATCCCATTGGGTAGGGAGACCAAGAAGTGATAAAATTGTTGCTAGAGGTTCTGGGAAGTTCCAATTTATAGCTCCATTAGGATTAGTAACAGTGGACTCATTCAAGTTAATTGTATACGAGTGTGGCGATAATACGTCCGGATTTTTTATTTCAGCAATAATTTCATACGGTTGATTAATATCAATATTATTTATTGGGTTGCCGGAAATATCTGCAATGTAAGAGTTTACAAATATTGGCGAAGGAATAGAAGAGGACGTAATGAAGTTAGACGTTATTTGCCCCATACTGCTAACTACAATGTCTGTTGTTTGAGTTTGAGGCACGGCATTGTTACCTGTTCCAGTAATTCCTCCCGTAGCAGACCATGAAGAGAAAGAATTACCATTTGACGGATTTGCAGTAAGTGTCAAATCATCACCACCCGCAAGATACAGCTGTTTTGAGCTACTTGCTGTCACAGTTCCTGATCCTACACTTGAAATGTAAGAAACCGAGCCACCAGACCCAGCATTAATTGTTAGACCATTACAACCAATTAGATTCCCAGGTGCTACGCTTACTGTTTGTGATGAAGAAGCTGAAGAGCCGTCATTGTAATGTGCGGTGACAGTGAACGTATAAGAACCAGTTGTGGAATAATGATGACTCTCTGGAAAAAAGCCAGTAGTTGTAGTACTATCACCCCAATTCCAAACTATGTTAGTAACAGAGGAACCTGGTGCTGCACCTCCATTTACATCTATTAACAATCCATTAACACAAGCAGTAGTTAAACCAACAAAATCACTAGCAAATACAGGTTTTATGCCACCATACAGAGGAACAATCCCGGAAGAAATTAGAATTAGGATGAGGAAAATAGATGAATATTTGACAATCAATATTTTTGATTTTTGTATGAACAATTAGATAACAATTCAACCATGGATTATGTTCTATAAAATAATGATCTTGATTTACAACAATAGCATTTGCAAATAAGTTATGATTAAAACTCGAAAAGAATTAACAAATCTTCATTCATCTACTCACAACCA
Organism: Nitrosotalea sp.; assembly: GCA_035255545.1. Classification (GTDB taxonomy): domain Archaea; phylum Thermoproteota; class Nitrososphaeria; order Nitrososphaerales; family Nitrosopumilaceae; genus Nitrosotalea. The sequence continues at coordinate 2,781 of DATEZN010000109.1, forward strand.
TTAGGACATGGAGGAATCTCATTGTTGGATTTGATCAAACCCACGAACTTTTCACCGCATTCTAGACAAACATACCTAATTCTATGCCTTTTTTGTGATTTGTAATACATGGCTTGCAAGTAACTTGTCTTCTCAGAATGGAAATTGCCTTCCTCATCATAATAATATACAAACCACTGTTTCTTTGTATTCTGTCTGTGCCTATGATTTCCCCGATGAGAATATGTTTTGGCTACAGAAATTATGTATCTCATGACCTAATGATTGCCAGTGCACCCTATTGCTTAATCTTTAGAATGTGATAAGACTAATTGACTGCACACAGTACAGATATCAGAGTCAGACATTTTCTTTCACTAGTACATTAGAGGCTAGTTGTTTTATACACTTGAAGGTTTTTTATTGAGACTTCAGAAGGCTTTGAGGATAAAGGTATGAAACCAGGCACGAATTCTTACCGTGTCAATAATTTAAAAACGAAAAGCATTGTCAAATAAAAATTAAGAAAGATTGTATAGTTTGCAGTGTGTACTAGCTATTTTTTATAAAATCAAGTGGTAAAAATGCCAAGTCATAGATGAGAATTCCCTATTCAATCCCAAAGTTTTGTATCGAATTTGATATGGCATGTATAGATCATATGGTTTTTTCATACAAATAAAACAAAAACGAAGAAATTGTACGGTAGACAAATTACAGACATGACAGATCTGGTCTTTTTCTCAAGTCCAATAGGATTGGGACATGCCACAAGAGACGTGGCAATAGCCCAGAATTTAGACGGCATATCAAAGAGATTTGTAAGTGGAATAGGGGCTGCAAGACTAATCAACCAATATGGCTTTGATGTAGACGATTTGTACAGGCCTCCGCCATTTGAGGTAGAAAACGGCAGCCTAAAAAAGCCATTACGATGGCTCTACAAATATTATTCATATTACAGGCAATGCAAAAAAATATCATCACAAATACTTGCAGGATATAATCCAAAACTTGTAGTAAGTGACGAGGACTTTGCATCACTGGTAACATCACAAGAAAAAGGAATCAAGACCATACTTGTAACTGACATACTTGAAACAAATTTTGCAAGAGGAATTGGCGCTGTCATAGAAAAACAGATGAGCAAGTCCATGAAAAAAATAATAAAAAAATGCGATCTTGTTATTTTGCCAGAGGACGGAAAAAATGAGGACAATCTAGTAAGGGTAGGGCCCATAGTTCGCAAGACCGCACATACACGAGAATCTCTGCGGGAAAAATTTTCCTTTACAAAAAAAACAATTGCAGTAAGTATAGGCGGAACTGATTCTGGAAAATTTCTGATTGAAAAAACTCTAGAAGCATATTCTAGAATAAACCCAGATGCAGAACTTGTGCTAGTTTCAGGTCCATCATTTGAGACTGACATTCCAAATGTCAGAAACCTCGGATTTGTAAACAACTTGCATGAAATCATATTTGCATCAGACCTGATAGTGTCACTTGCGGGAAAATCCACAATTGATGAGGCAATATACTATGGAACACCAGGAATATTCATTCCAATAAAGGGTCATTTTGAGCAGGAGGAAAATGCAAAGGACTTGGGCTATACGTACGACGATGTTTTCCGGCTTGATGGTTTAATACATGAGAATCTAGGAAAACCAAGAAACCCACATCCTTTTGATGGAGCAAAAAAGGCATCAGATTTTATAAAAGAATTTTTGTCCTAGATTTATCAAGAATTTTTTTATTTACACATCCAACAACCAACCAATGCTTTATAGAAGGAGTTCAAGAGAGAGAACAAAGTTTTGGAAAACCTAGTTGTTTCAAAATTTGGAGGAAGTGCAGTCGGTGTAGACGGAGTATTGATTCCCGGCATAATCAAAAGAATAAACGAATTAAAAAAAGATGCAAAGGTAATTGCAGTATTTTCTGCACCACTTACTATATACAATGGAAAGCAGAGGTCACTTACCGATATTGCACTTGAGATAGGACGTGCTGCAGAAAAGGGCAATAACCTTGGTGTTGATGCAATAAGAAAACCATACCAAAAGATAGTTGAGATGGTTGACAAGCCATTCCAAGACAAATGCGGTATCATGATAGAGTCATTTTTGGACAAAGTTACAAGTTCCATATCTGAGATTATACAAAAAAAAGAATTTGCCAATGAAACAAGATCAAGGCTTTTGGCATATTCAGGCGAGATCCTAATGTCAAATGTAATGGATTATGTCCTAAAGAGTGCAGGAATCAAGTCAGAGGTAGTATCGTTTGATACATGGCCCATAATTACTGACAATAACCTAGAGTCTGCAAATTTTCTTGCAGGTGAGTCATCTGAGAGAATGGCAGAGATAGAAAAATTACTTGAAGAAAACGATGTCTTGTCAATCGGTGGATTTATTGGTAAAACAGTGGAAGGTATTGAGACAACATATGAGAGGGGAGGCTCTGACAGGACTGCAGCAGACCTTGGAATTTTATTTAACAAAAAATACAATACTCGAATTGATTTTGAAAAAGATAGTGCAGTGTTGTCAGCAGATCCGCGAGTTGTCAAAGAAGAGCTTGAAGGTATAACACATCTTTCATACAATGAGGCAAGAATTGCAGGAATGTTTGGAATGAAAATATTGGATCCAATTGCAATAAAAGAGATTGTAGAAAATGGCGTGGAGATGCCAATAATAATTACCGACATGGGTCATCCAGAAAAAATAACAACAATTCAAAGAAATATTGCTGAAAAAAACGGTCACCCACTCAAGATAGTTACAGGAAAGAAAAACTGCGCCATTGTCAGAATAGAAAAGGATTCGTCCGAAAAGTTATTTCATTCATTGGACAAGGACAAGAGATATAGCGAATTTGTAGTCTTGTCTCCGTTTACCAAGGACGACATTGAATTTACAAGAATATTATTCCTTGATGGAGACTACGTCAAACGAAATGAAAGGTACATTCTTGGGTTTGATCCACTGGCATCAATAACTTACAACCGTGGTGTAATCACCTTGATTGGAGACGAGATGTGGCGTGTCCAGCAAATTGCATCAAAGGCAAGCTCAAGAATAGGAGAGGCAGGCCTGAACATACTAAATATGGACGCTCAGGAAGAAACATCTCGAATCATCATAGTAATTGAAGACAGTGGAGACAACATAGAGAAGGCAATCAAGACAGTCCATGCGGAACGATCGAAAATAAAATTTGTTTAACAAAAAATAACATCAGCGAGAGGTTCTGTCAACTCTTTGGTTGTATAAACATGATTTGATAAAATCATACCAAAGAC
>DATEZN010000110.1:0-13702 GCA_035255545.1 Nitrosotalea sp.
GGTGTAAAGATCCGTCTACGAAGTTATCTACCTCTACTGATGCTGCAATAGATCCCAATGCGATGATGATAAGCCAGATCTTCTTCAGTCTCTGGATTTCAACTTCTTTTGGAATAAGTGCGGGCATTTGTGCCATGAAGGTTTGAATGGTTAGCGGTTATTTAAAAGATGAGTTATAATTTCTATAATTTTATATATAATTTTCACATTTTTTAACTTGAAATTATAGTAATAATCATTAAAACAAACTTACAATTAGATAATAATAACATATGAAAAACCATCAAATTCATGATTAACATGGATGTATAACATATGATAAATCATTATTTCGATCTGACAGGGCAAAACATATATCGTTGTAGTTTCTCAGTTGCTTTAGTTAAGCAATATGGTCGATAAGAAGTTTATTGTAGCTGCAATAGGTGTGATAGTCGCACTTGGAGCAGTTGGACCATCATTAGCACAAATGTTCCAACATGCTGAGGCACATGGTGTCCAGGCACAGTTACAAAGTCGTTTCGTAAGAATAGATGGTGAGACATGGTCAAAACAATCTGTTCATACAGGAGAGACTTTGACAGTATCTGGTAAATTTGTAAGTCTTGTAAACAGAGACTTGCGAGGCTGGTACACCGTATATGGTGACTCATCCAACGCTGGTAACAGATGGGAAATTATAGCAAGAGATCCACCTGGTAACGTAATTACGATACCAGCAAACGCAGTGATCCCATACAAGCTAACCATCGAGGCACTTGAACCAGCAGTATATCACATGCATACGCAGCTTAACGTAGCAAGCATCGGTCCAGGTCTAGGTCCAGGACAAACAGTCGTGGTAACAGGCGATCCAATCGTAAAACCAATTCCATACACAAACATTGTCTATCAATCGATAGTCATCGGTGTAGGATATGTGGTTACTTTCGCAACAAGACCTTGGCAAGTGATTTAAAACAATCACCCCCTCTCTTTTCATTTTCTAAGTCATCGAACTAGTCTAAACTATTTTTTTACAATTAGAAGCGATGTCTGGCTTTATTAAATTCCAAAGTCCACTTTCTTACAAAGTAAACAGGAACTAGAACCGATATTGGTAGAAACACTATCAATCCAAATGGCCAAGAAATACTACCCTGAATTAACCAATCTACAAAAAAGATGATCACTTCAATAATTATTCCATAGATTAATTTTTGAACTCGATAAAATGCAAACAATTGAGGCACAAATATCGGTATAACAGCAAGTATCATCTGAATTTTCATGAATTTTTTATCGGGGTCATTTTGTGCCATGTTATCATAATTTGGATTCATTTGCAATTTCTGGGTTTAGATCTGTTTCTTTAAACCAATTACTAGAGTAACAATCATGAGATTTGAAGGTTCCAAGAGAACAAAACACCAAAAAGAAAATATCAATTGGACAAACAGGAATCAATTGAATTTAAAATAAAATGAGTTGATGAAAATTCAACTAGCAAATATCTGTAATTTGAAAACTAGTACTCTATTCTGAAATCATCAAAAAATGCACCAGTATCTTTCTTGGTCCACATTCCAACTTCTCCAGACTGGTAGTTGTGATCGTTTGCCCGTATGATAACTTGACCATCAAGAGATGCAGCTATGCCCTGTGAAGAAACCAGTGCCCCCAGGGTATGCCACTCACCAGAAGTAATAGTGACTTGTTTATCATAGTTGCATATTAGAAAGTCAGGTGTATCCTTGCACAAAGAGAGTCTATTTTGTGCCGAGTCTGCCATCAATACAAAGTAGTGTTTTGCGTCAATGAATCTAAGAATCATGCCTGCAGACTTGGCATTCTCACCAGATACAATTTTGAATTTCATTGTAACATTTTCAGTATCTACAGAGGGGGAATCAGGAATTAATTGTAGGTGATAGTCAACCGTGTCATTGAGAGGTACTTTTTCCAATACATTGGGTTTGGATGTTGCACTAGGATCTGATTTTACTATCCAAGAAGTTTGTTGATCCGTTGTCAAGTCAGCAAACCCTTGAGGAACAGTCCCATTTTGATACGAGTCAAAGTTCCACATCTTGACATGTTGATATCCAGAGTTAATTTGAGAATTGTAATATGCAAACGATATCCCAATTATTGTGATAACTGCAAAGATTGCAAGACGTTTTTTCTTACTGAAACTCGGTTTTTGTGATGGCAAGAATATCTACAGGTAGTGTGCTATTTGTGATTGATATAAAGATACCATTAGATAAAAATGAAAAATTAAAACATTAAGAAAATAAAGTTATCATTTTTTTTCACGTTTTCTTGGTTTGTTTTTGCTTTTCCATTTATCAAATCCCCAACGCGTGGCTCCAAACGTACCAAGTGTAAAGAAGAATCCACCTACCAATAGAAAGACGAAATGATGATCAACTAAATACCAAAAAGCAAATCCTATAACTGCACTAACAAATTCTAATGCAACAAAAACTAGCCATTTGTCAACCATTTACAAAGTTCGGTAAATTCACATACTATTTACCGTTTCTCAATTTAAAAAAAAATTAAACTTCAATCAACAATCGTTACAAAATATAAAAATGAAAAAGATGGGAATGTTTTTACTCTGCAAATCCAGAGTATGCTCTTTCGCCTACTTGAGATATGTCCAATCCTATTTCTTCTTCTTTTGGTGTAACTCTAACACCACCTGGCCAAATTGCATCTTGGATTCTCCAAATGATGTAAGTTAGGCCAAATGACCAAGCTGCACCAAATCCTGCACCCATGCTGTTAATTACAAACTGCATTGGGTTTCCAAAGAAGAGACCGTTGTGTCCATATGGATTGATTCGGACTTCACTGAATGCACCTGTTAGTAATGCACCAACAACACCGCCCATTCCGTGTACACCCCAAGTATCCAGCGCATCATCTATTCTTGCCCTGTTCTTGATAAGTACACAGTAGAAGCATACTGTTGCACATGCAAATCCTACTATTATTGATGCCCACGTTCCAATGAAACCCGAAGCTGGTGTAATTGCTACAAGTCCAGCAACAGCTCCGTTGACTGCACCAATGGCGCTAGTCTTTCCTGTGTGTGCCCAGCTTAAGAACATCCACCATATTGCCGCAACCGCAGTTGCGATGTTGGTGTTCTGGAATGCTTGTGTTTCAAGGAAACCAGCAAATCCTGCACTACCAGGGTTGAAACCAAACCATCCAAACCAAAGTAATGATGCACCCAAAATTATAAGCGGAATTGAGTGTGGTTCAAATGGTGCTTTGCCATATCCTATTCTTCTTCCCAAGAACATTGCGGTAGCTAAACCAGCAAATCCTGAGGTGATGTGAATTACGGTTCCTCCCGCAAAGTCTTCTGCACCCATCTTGGCTAACCAGCCAAGTGCGGTACCCTGACTTCCAAGAGACCAGTTAGCATGTCCTGCAACATCATAGATGAATGTAGTCCACAATACAACATGTATCAAGAACGCACTCATCTTTACTCTATCAGCATAACCAGCAATGGCTAAGGATGGAGTAATAGCAGCGAACATGAGCTGGAACATCACATAGGCCAAGTGAGGAATAGTTGGAGCATATACATCGGCTGGCGCATTGTGCGATACGTTATTCAAGCCTACCCAGTCAAGGTTTCCGATAAATCCAACAGGGTCAGCAGAAGGACCAAACATTATCGAGTATCCAAAGATTACCCATTGAACACTGACAATTGCGTAGACCATGAATGCCTGTAACATTACTGTTAGAGAGTGCTTTCTTCTTGTAAGACCTCCATACAAGAATCCCACACCACCAGGAGTCATTATCATGACGAAGACTGCTGCTGCGTACATGAAGGTTGTATCTCCTGTGTCTATACATGGGGCATTACTTCCACCGAATGTTCCGTTACCTGGTGGCGTCATCGGCTGTGCACAGTGAATCTCATGAGTTTTGTTAGGATCTGCAAGAGCTCCTAACGGACCAAACTGAGCGTGTGCATCCTGTATTGCCGTGAATCCAGATAACCCGACTATTAAGCCTGCGAGCACAAAAACTACCGGCCATTTGTGTTTTGTTACTATCTGCATTGGCGATTTAGAAATTGTCTCCAGCATCTTTCGATAGAGATGTTTCGCATCTATAAAAGGCATTTTATCCTAAAATCATTTTTTTATGATAGTATAACCAAAGAATATTTGTTTTGTAAAGTTTTGGTATCATAAAATTAGAAAAAATTCTAAATAAAATTATTATACAACTTGTAGATTAATGCACGCATGACTGAAGCAGGAATAGAAATTTTCATTGCAACAGGAGTAACTCTTGCAATGACAATAGCAATTTACTTCGGTGAAAGAGCTCACAGGTATAATTTAGCAAAGAAAGGAAAAACCTGGGGAACCTATGGCTTTAGATACGAAGGCACAGGTCACGAACACGCCTAGAGTAAATCCCTTTACCACATTTTTGTAATTACATCCATTAGATAGATTGATTTATTCACAAAAGATGCTGAACAAATAATGCCAGAAAATCTTGAAGAGGAAGAGCATATCATTTCATCCCTGCCTCAGATTTGGGGAATAGCATTAGGATTATCAGGTTTCTTTCACAAAAATAAAGAAGGTATTCTTATTCTTACAAACAAAAAAGTGATTTTTGTTCCACGTTACATATGGATCACTACAAAAGAAAAGGAACGATATTTTGCGGACGATAAAGCAAGCATAGGAAAGATTTCAAATTATAATGAATCAGATCTTGATGAGGATCTAACTGAGAATCCAAAATCTTGGATAATACCCCTGAATTCCGTGACAGATGTTAGAAGTATAACAACAAGAAAAGTGGATTTCTTGAGAATTACATTTACAGAAAAAGGAAAAGAAAAAAAATATGATTTTGGAATCACTAAAACTGTAACAAATTATCCATACAGACAACCTCTTGTTTTTAAAAATTTAGACTGGAGTTTATGGATAGGTTTGATAGTATCAAAACTGAAAAAACCGTAGATTACAATACTAGGGGTTTTCATCAGTATGTAGCTTTTCTCGTGCCTGTGAAATAACAAAATCATCATCAACATCTTGTTTTTTCAGGAATTGTAAATCAGTTACCTTCTTTTTGAATTTGAATATTTCAAGTTCATATGTTTTATTTTTAGGAGAATAGTTAGCAAGTTGTAATGATGCAGATCCAATATACTCATCCATGAATTGTTTGTAATGGTCTGAGATTTTCAGAGATTTTAAAAAGACATTTGTTGTCTGCAATATGCGAGATTGACAATATAGTACAAACTCATAGTTGGTATCACCCTCAAAAAATCTCATTTTGATTTCATCGTCTGGCCAATATTTTATCAGCTGATTCCAAGCATTGACAAGTTTCTTCTTATCATTAAATATCAGGTATACAGTAGGCCGTACATCGAATACGTGATATCCTAAACCTAAAAAATCTTCAAACCAGTTCATTTTAGAGTCAGTCATGCTCAATTCCAAGCACATATCGTATTTAATGATTAGATTCCAAAAGATGTTCCAATAAGAAAAGTTAAGATGTCAAATAAGTTCAGAATATTTTGTATCATATGGGAAATAGAAAGCCAATCAGTGAAATAATGAAGATGAGTAAAGAAGAGCTATACCAATACCTCAGACAAGAAGACAATACAATTCAATCAACAGATAAAATAGAAATGAAACCTTTTGAACATGGCATGAAAATTTTTTATTTTCACAAAGATTCTGAAAAACCCTACAAGACCAAGGTTTATCTAAATCCAGAAGAATCAGAATCTCTAAAATAAGTAGAGATCATTCTAGATAGTGTTTATAAAATTAAAATGAAAAAAGTGTGTAATTATAGGAAGGGTTTTGGTTTGAGTTCACGCCACTTGCCACGAGCCCAGAATCCCCATTTCTGTTTGTCTTCATTTGCATAGTAACATTTCTCATTATGAGGACATTCCATGCATTTTTCAGATGGTTCGATTGCAGGAGCAATATTGTTTGTCAGCAAGGTATTGAGAATTTTAGCTCTACGTTTTGTTTCATTTAAGAGCCTCTCACTTTTTGGAACATTGAATTCCATTTCATTTCCCTCTCTATCGAAGTAGACAATCACACCTTCTGGTTTGTCAAACATGAACAAATAGGAGTTCAGGTGTATGAAATCTGCCGGATATGGCATTTCAGGTAATTTTTCTGAACTTCTAAAGAGCATCACTACCTCATCTTCAACTCGGTCAGCTCTACCGACAATCTTTACGTTAGAACCTGCATCAAGTTGACCATCAATTGGTTTTTCCATGATGCTAAATGCGCTCTTTTGCATTATTTTTGACACCATCTGTTTGTGGTTGCTTTCAGACGGATCCTTTCGATCAAGGTATGCATATCTTAAACATCCGCTTACCTCATCTACGGTGATCTTACCTTCGTCAGCTACTTGTGGATTAATTGCTGCAAAGACTTGCTCAATGACATCGTAAACATCTACTCGCGGTGGTGCATCAGTTGCTGCACGATAGTTTTCGATTCCTTCCTTAATTTTGTCTTGAACTTTTCCAACGATTTTCGCTTTTTTGTAGCTAGCTTTGGATTCTGTCATTCTTTTGAAGAGTGGGATTTCATCTATAAAAGGTATTTTATCCTAAAACAATTATTTTATGATATTATTCTTTATTTTATAATATTTTAAGCAATGATTTTAATAAAACCATTTGATATGTGCAATGAATCATGACCCTTAAAAAAATCGAGGCTGTATTTCCACAAGAAAAATTGGACGCAGTCTTCAATGCTCTAACAGCACTTGACATAAGCGGATTTACGTATTTCAATGTCAAGGGTAGAGGCGCCAGACCAAGAGAAATGGTATCTTCGGGCAGAGGAGGACGTGTTGAAGCTACACACAACGATAACTCCTTCATCTATGTAGTTGTTACTGAAAGTCAATTACCTAAAGTAATAGATGCCATAACTACTCATGCAGGTACAGGAGTAGCTGGAGAAGGTAAGATCTTCATATACAATGTCGAAGATGCAGTGGATATCGGAACCAAAAAACACGGCGAGTCCTCACTCTAAATTTCTTTTACATATTTAATTTAATTATTAGAAATATAATTCTGGTACCAGAATTAAAAATATCTTAATCTATATACATCTAGCAAACAGAACAAAGTCATGTTCTGGCCTGGAATGGGAGATCCGAGAAAACGCAAAAAAATGCTTAGATTTCTTGCAATTTCAGCAGCTGTAGGAGTTACAGTTGTCTTGGCTAGTACCTCACTAATTTCACAGGTCAAAGCACAAGATCCACTCTACCACAAATGTGTTAATGGATTAGATATTTCATATCACCTATCTGCCACATTAGACATTACTGTAGATGGTAAAAAATGGGTTAGGCCCATTGATACAAGTACAGACATACCAAAAGACTGTGAAAGATCCATGACTTTTCTAGATGATGGAACTATTAGCGGTCAGTGGACAAAGAAATATCCATTCGAGGTAGGGCAATTTTTGTGGATGTCAGGTTTCCCCATAAGAGACATGGATGAAACTAAATCAAAAATATATGCAAATGAAGTAGAATCAGCTGATTTCATTCATACAATAGTGCAAGATGGAGTTCATTACCAGGCAGAATTTGTCACAAAGAATGCAGGAGCACCAACCTTTACTCCTCCGCCAAAAAGCTAAGTGTGAACTAGATCTAAATTTAGATTCTGAATAATTCAAAGTTATTTGAAAATACCCAATGGTAGGGAAGAAATTAAAAATAAGAAAAAGAGTTTTTGGTGGTTTTTACCAGTATTTACCGTTGTCTGGTATCAGACCAATGCCTTCTCTTTCAAAGTGCTTGTTGAGTTCTGCAACCCATCTTTCTCTTGTGTCGCCACCGAGACCGTGCACTCTGAGCCAGAACGCAATTACTCCGAGAAGGAATACTGTGAACATGATGGTTGCGAATATGTAGACCATCACATCATAGAATAGCGGGTCATAGTTTGGACCTATTTGACCTGCAAAGTTTGACAGCATACCTACGAGCATAGTGAATATCGTGCTCATCATGATTCCAAACAATTTAGGTGCGATATATACATTTCTGTAAGAGATGAAAAATAGAGATCTAATACGAGATTAATAAAATAAGAAAAAAGAGAAGAACTAAGCTCTCTTTGCTTTTTCCGCTTGCTTTGCTCTTACGACAAAGGCAATGAAGATTCCACCGAATATTCCACCTGAAATGATTGATGCACCGACTACACCGTTTGCATCAAGATATGGAGTACCTGAACCTGCGTGCGGATTATTTTGTACTGCCTGTACCTTAGCTCTTGCCAATGCTAACTCCTGTTCGAGTCCAAGACCACCACCTGGTGTGTATTGAGCTGCTGCAAATGGAGCAAATGTAGAGGCTGCGAATAGAGCCAACAGTACAGTTCCAACAATTATTGGTGTTTTCATATGAATACCTAATTGAGATTCGATTTCGTAGATATTTAACTTTTATGTAATCAACACTTGAAAGGCGTCAAGTAACATTTATGTTTCCTTAAAAAACAAGCGGTTCGTGGGTCGACTCCATTCACACAGACACGGTAAATCACATTCAACAAGGCCGATCACTCCTAGTACACCTACATGGGTAAAACAGAGTCCAGCCGAGATTGAAGAATTGATTGTGAAATATGCAAAAGAGGGTTTGCCTCCAAGCAAGATTGGAATAAAATTACGCGATCAATATGCAATACCAATTACAAGACAAATTGTCAAAAAATCAATTACAGAGATTCTTGAACAGAAGGGAATCAAAACAGAAATGCCTGAAGACCTGAATAACTTGGTAACCAAGGCACTTGGCCTACAGAAACATTTGAAGGAGAATAAATCTGATAAAAGAAATGTCAGATCGCTTGAACTCCTAGAGGCAAAGGTCCACAGATTATCTTCGTATTACAAGAAGATTGGAAAGATACCCAAAACCTGGAAATATAAGGCAGTCATTGCTCAACTCGAGTAATGGCGAAGTTAGATCAAGCATTATCTTATTTTCATGATAGAGTTTCTGATTGTATCAAAACAGGAAAGAATATTTCAGTAATCACTCACCTTGATTGTGACGGAATAACTTCTGGCAGCATTGTTACAAAATCATTGATCAGGTCAGGTGCAAAATGTACCGTACGTACTGTTAATGAGTTTAGTAAAAATATTATTGAAAAGATGAAAAGCGATTCAAGACAGTTTCACATAATTACAGATCTCGGAGGCGGATTTGCAAAGGATATTGATGAGGCATTAGGAGAAGATTGGATAGTAGTTGATCATCATCAAATACCAAGTGAAGAATTTGACAATCAAAAAGTTATCAATGCTTGGAAATATGATGTAGATGGAGGAAAAGATGTTTCTGCAGGCGGTATGGCATATCTTGTTTCAAAGGCACTCCACAAGGAAAACACAGATTTAGCATGGATTGCGGTTGTTGCCGCATTAGGGGATCGACAAGATCAAGGTGAAAAGAAATCATTTACAGGGATAAATTTGGAAATTGCAGCTGCTGCAAAGAAGAATAATCAAGTTGAAATTGATTTAGATATTTTGCTTGTTGGTAGAGAAACAAGGCCATTACCAGATGCACTTGCATTTACCTCACAACCTTTCATCGAGGGATTAACATGGAATCGTGATGCATGTCTTTCGCTTTTAAATTCCTCAGGAATAAAATTAAAGGACGGTAGTAGGTGGCGAGTTCCTGCTGAACTAACAGAAGATGAAAAGCGTGCACTTCTTCAAACAATATCAAGGTACATTTCGACTAAAAATGCAAGCGACATACTAGATGAGCTTGTAGGATACACATACACATTATCTGGAGAAGACAAGCGAAGTTTCCTTCGTGATGCAAGAGAGTTTTCAACTATGCTAAACTCTTGTGGTAGGATTCGCAAGGCAGGAGTTGGAATAGCAATTTGCATGGGTGATAGAACCAAGATGCTACAAGAGGGTGAAAATATTTTAGTAGAATACAGGACATTTTTGAGAACCTACATGAACACACTTTCTAGCGAAAGATGGAGAATAACCGATAATGGTCATTACTTGATGGTAAATGGCGAAGGTCTAGTACCTGAAAATATGACAGGGGCCGTATCATCACTTCTCGGAGGATCACAGAAAAACACAGGAAAGATAATCATACTTAGAACAAACGGGGAAGAGGGAACAATAAAGTTCTCTTCACGTAAATCTACAGGCTGTAAATCTGAAGTAAATTTAGGATTATTAATGCGAGAATGCGCTGCAAGAGTATCAGGCGTGGGAGGAGGTCATGCTGCAGCTGCAGGTGCAAGAATTACAAAAGACAAATTGGATGAATTCCTGGATTACTTGGAAAAAAATGTCTCTAGAATGCAAAGTTCAAGTGTTTCTGAATAATCTTTCAGAAAAAAAGGCAGAATCCATAAGAAAATCTTTGGAGCCTGATAATGTAGATTTTCCAGAAAATCTTTCTTTTAAAATTGAAAAAAACAAGACATCTCTGATTTTTACATTTGAGGGTAAAGGAAATATACGAACATTGATTTCTACTATTGATGAAGTTCTTGAACAGACTCAAGTTATACTCAAAGTGACTAGTTGATGCTTGATCCAAAACTTCTTCGAGACAGTCCAGACAAGATCAGAAATATGTTGGAAGCAAGGGCTGTCAAATTTCCTCTTGATGAGTTAATTGCACTAGACAAGGACAGAAGAGAATTAATTATAAAAACTGATGAGTTTAGAAAAAAAAGAAATGAAGTATCACTAGAAATTGCAAGAAAAAAGAAAGCAAAGGAAGATGCATCAGGTCTCATAGACCAAATGCAGATAGTTTCAGACAATCTTAAAAAATTAGAAGAGGATCAGATAATAATAGAAGAAAAATTCACAAAACTTTCTCTAACTTTACCCAACATGGTACATGAGTCAGTCCCCATTGGAAAAGACGAGACCGCAAATAAAGAAATGAAAAAATGGGGCAGCATACCCGTTTTTGATTTCGAGGTAAAGGATCACATAGATTTGACACAGAGTTTAGATCTTGTAGATTTAGAGAGAGCTGCAAAAGTTTCAGGGGCAAGATTTTACTATCTCAAAAATCAACTTGTCAGATTAAACCAAGCATTATTACAATTTGCACTTGATTTTTTGTCCGAGAAAAATTACATTCCAATACAAACACCGTTTTTGATAAACAGAGGAGCCATGGAAGGCGCCATAATTGCCCAAGATTTTGAAGATGTAATTTACAAGATTGAGAATGAAGATCTCTACCTCATAGGAACAAGCGAGCATGCAGTGGCATCAATGCATTCAGATGAGATAATTGACGGTAAAAAATTGCCCTTACGATATGCAGGAATTAGTACATGTTTTAGAAAAGAAGCAGGAGCCCACGGTAGAGACCAGAAGGGAATATTTCGAGTACATCAATTTGAAAAAGTAGAACAATTCGTATTTACAAGACCTGAAGATTCATGGAGCGAGCATGAGAAAATGCTTGCAAGTACAGAAGAATTTTATCAAAAAATAGGGATACCGTATAGAATAATGCTACTATCAAGTGGAGATTTGGGCAAGGTTTCTGCCAAGACCTACGATCTAGAAGCATGGATGGTAGGACAGAAAAACTATAGAGAGATAGTATCCTGTTCCAATTGTCTTGACTTTCAAGCAAGAAGGCTAAAAATAAGATTTAGAGACAGAACTGATGAACAACCACAATATCTACATTCTTTGAACAGTACTCTAGTAGCAACTACAAGAACAATGGTTGCAATAATAGAAAATTTCCAGACTAAAGATGGACATATTGCAGTTCCAAAGGCATTGCAAAAATATGTAGGCTCTAGCCTCATCTAAAATGTCGTACAACTTATATTTTGGCCTCAGAAGTTCATCATAGTTGGCACGTCAAAAGACTGCAAGAGTAAAAGACAAGTGGAGAGAAAAAAAGTGGGTTACAGTACTGCTTCCTGCATCATTTGACAAGAAACCAATTGCATACATTCCAGTTACTGATGATGATAGTGCAATAGGCAGAGTAATTGAGGTCACATTACACGACATACTAAAAGGAGATCCTTCCCAGCACCAATTCAAATTGTATTTCCAGGTTCACAAAATAGATGGAGAAACTGCAACTACAATTTTCAAGAGATTCGAATATGCAAAAGAGTTTCTAAGAAGTCTCGTAAGACGAGGTTCATCATTGATTAGTTTTATCGCAGATGTCAAGACTAAAGACGGATACATCTTTAGAATAAAGATAGTCGCATTGACACAGAAAAAATTGAATACTTCAAGAAAACATGCAATCAGATTAGTTGCTCAAGAGATAATGTCAAAAACCATTCCAGAAATGACAATAGATCAATTCATTCAGGCTACAGTATTTGGAAAAATAAACTCCGATATCATGGCTGCTGTCAAAAAAATAGTTCATGTGAGACACGTTGGAATTGAAAAGGCAAAGCTCATTAGAACCGCAGAAGGCGAAATTGCTCTGCTACAAGCCTAATAGATATAATCCATCCTACACATATCATACAACATGGCACACCAATTAGAAATAACAGCTGAGGTAATCTTACATGCCACAGAGAACAGTAAGAAAATCTTTGATCCAATCTTTGAGTTATTTCAGATAAATGAAGACGAGTTCATCGTAGAAAGAACTCTTGGTCACTATGGAAATACAATATTGCTTGCCAAAACAACACTCACAAAAAAACGTGCAGATGAATTTATCAAAAAGCTAGCATCCAAGATTCCAAAGACCCAGATGAAGGAATTAATAGAAAACATAGACATGTATTTTGAGGACACTTCACTCTTTTTGAGAATAGGCAAAAATGAGATTGTGCGAAAAGAAATCAGCCTACAACAAAATAATGCAATAAAAATTAAGATAAAAATGCCAGTCTACAAAAAAGACCAAATTGCAAAAAAATACATAGAATTACTTACAGTTTGAATAAAATCTGCAAAGCCAGAGCATGATTTAATAATATTTATCAGCCTAAGAGAAAAGGGAATGAGGTAATATTTTTGCCGCTCCAGTCTGAGCATCTGCTGTGAGGAAGCCGCGACGAACCGACCCACAATACCTTTTGATCTATTTTCATACGGTTCTTTTAAATAGAGTGGATCCTGTTTTTTCGCTGTGAAAACAGATTATGATATCATAATAGCTGGAGGAGGCTTGGCAGGAATGATTGCCGCCCAATCAGCTTCGTATTATTCTAAACAACGATTATCAATTCTAGTAATAGATAGAAACCCAGAACCGACCATAGGCAAGAAGACAATCAACGGATGGGTTTGTGGAGATGCAGTTGGAAAGAACACTGTAGACTACATGACTGAGAGAATCAAAATTGCATGGGGTAATCCTGAGATCGAACATCCAGTAAAGGGAGTAATGGCATTTTCTCCGGATAGAGAAACATCAATTCCTTTTGATGGTGATGGATACATGCTAAACAGACAACAGCTTCCTCAACGTCAGCTTCGCGATGCAAAGAAGGTCGGAGTCAACATCCAATATTCTGTAGCACTAAGAGGTTTACAATATGATAATGGAACTGTTGTTGGAGTTGAAGGAACAAATCTAATTACAAATGAACCATTCAAAAAAACTG